>JBMOLJ010000065.1:0-9606 GCA_049324235.1 Bacillota bacterium | reverse complement strand
GCCGCGGCAGGCGCTTCTTGCTTTTCGCCGGGTGCGGGGTATCATTCGCTGCAGCCCGGTTTTTTTATGCCAAGGCTCGCATACGGAATGTCGAAAACGATGATACCGCTGGCATACGGGCCGATCTCGTATTGCTGGTAATACACCGCTATCCCGGACGGGGTGAGGTAAAAGCTTTCGGGGTCGAAGTACTTGATGATGAGCGTCCGGTAATCCTCAAAAAAGATACCCGGGTTTTCCTGCATCTGTTCATCCGCCTGCATCAGTATCTGTTCCAGGACGGCGCGGCGGTAATTTTCACGGCGCGTGAACAGGTCCCTCATCCGAATCCGGTAGCCGGTCCGAAGCTCCCAGCTATCCGAGAAACGGGTGGTGCTGCCGTGGGCGCCGCCGGTATACTCGTAATGGTCGGCGTATGTGCTCAGTATGCAGTCATCGTTTAGGGAAACCGTGTACTCCATTACGGCGTCGTAGGGCCGGAAGGGGAATCCGTTTTGTCTGGAATCCTTGTATTCGGCTATGGCGCCCTGTAAAAGTTCGTTTTTCGCATAGCTCAAAAAGCGCCTTGCCTCCCGCCGGTAATGCCGGTTTATCTGGTTTTGGACGGACGCGTCGTTCTTTAGCCGTATCTGCGGGTAAGCGATGTCGAGCGTGAGCATTAGAACCGATTCATATGTAAATTCCTTTTCGATCTTCTGAGTTGTGACCTGTGCTTTCCTGTTTAAGGGCGTTTGCATAAAAGCACCTCCTCAGTGCATTTTATGCAAAAACGCAGCCGTTTGGCTCAAATACTATGCGCCTGCGTACTACCCAAAAATGGCGGCCTCCCGTAGCACGGAAGGCCGCCATAACATGTCAGTTGCGTTCGTTCAGCATGGGCTTGCCCTGCAGATAGTTCTTGAGGTCGTCGAAGGCGATTTCGACGGAGTTGCGCATGGTGTCGTTGGAGGTTCCGGCCATATGGGTGGTCAGCGTTACGTTGTCCAGCTCGAGGAACGGGCTTCCGGGGGGCAGCGGCTCTTCGTCGAAAACGTCGATGGCCGCGCCGCCGATGGATTTCGTCTGCAGCGCGTGGATGAGGGCCGCGGTATCGACGATGCCCGAGCGGGCCGTGTTGATGAAGTACGCGGTGGGCTTCATCTGCGCGAACTCCTTCGCGCCGAAGTATTTCTCGGTCTTGTCCGAAAGCCTGAGGTGCAGGGTCACAAAATCGGACTCTTTCAGAAGCTCTTCCTGCGTTACGGCGTTATAACCGGCCTTTCTGATTTCATCGAGGGGCTTGAAGGGATCATATACGAGAATTTTGCAGCCGAAGGGCACGAGCCTCTCGATCACGCGGCTGCCGATATACCCGAACCCGATGATGCCCACGGTGCGGGTGCGCATATCGTGGATGTACGCCTGGTTGGTGTACGTCTTTCTCCATTTGCCTTCCATGATGGCCTTGTGGCTCCGGGCAATGTTCTTGTTTTCCGCAATCATCATGCCCACGGTGAAATCGGCGACGGCATGTGCGCTGCGCCAGGGCGAGTTGATGCACTTGATGCCGCGTTTGGTCAGCGCGGGCAGGTCCACGTTTTCGATGCCGCCGCGCATGCAGGCGACAACCTTGAGGTTGGGGCACGCGTCGATGACTTCCTGGTTGATGGAAGCCACGTGCACACAGATGATATCCTTGTCCTTGCCGGCTTCAAGCAGAGGCTTGAAGGTCGGCGCCGCATTGATGCCCTCGTACTCGAGCAGGTGCATGCGGTCGGTGATCAGGCTCATCGAGTGCATGTCCGTATCGGGAATCATGGTCACTTCCGCGCCGTATTGCTCAAGCTCGAAAAGCTTTTGCATGAGATCAGGGGTGATGCCGCCGTCGGACACCAAAAGAATCTTCGTTTTTTCCACAGTTTTCACTCCTTGCTTTACGGATGTTTATAACGGACCGGAACGAAAACAACCATGTTTTCGTTCCGGCTCAGCATCATGGGCTTTTGACCTATCGAAGTTTATGTTGCGGAATATGCCCGGGAGGATTACGCTTTTCCGGCTGATCCGATCAGCTGTATCTTGGCGGCGGTGCAGTCCTTCACGCCTTCCCTGGCAGCGCTCATGAGCTTATTGAAGCCGAGAGCGGCAATGTCGGGCACTGCGGCGATGCGCTTGGCCGCCGCATCGGCCAGGTCGGTAAAAAAGTTCATCTTGCATACGCCCGCGGCGACGGCCTTTTTCACGTCCTCATCGGGAACGCCGGACGTTCCGTGTATGACCAGGGGAATGCCCGTGGCTTCCTTCAGATCGCGTATGAGGTCGAACTGGAGCTTCGGCGCGCTTTTATAGCGGCCGTGCAGGGTGCCTACCGAGACGGCAAGGCAGTCCACGCCGGTCTGTTTGATGAATTCGACCGCTTCATCAGGGTCGGTGTAGACGTTCTCGGTATCGTGCTCGTTCGCGCCTTCGAAGGTGACCTCCGCAGCGGCCACGTGCCCGAGCTCGGCCTCGACGCCCGCCCCGATGGCGTGCGCGGCGGAGACGATGATTTTGGTGTTCGCCACGTTTTCCTCAAAGGGCAGCGTGGACCCGTCGTACATCACGAAATTGTAACCGGCGGCAAGCCCTTGGAAACAGGCTTCCATGTCGCCGTGGTCCACCTCCAGCGCAACGGGTACGCTGGCCTTTTTCGCGGCGTAGAGCATGGAATCGGCCATGGACAGGAGGTTGCCGAAAATCTTGACGGTTGCGAGGATGATGGGGGAGCGTTCGGCCTCGGCGCCGGCGATGATGCCGTCCACCATTTCCTGGTTGATAGCGTCGAACAGGCCGATGGCATATTTCCTTTTGGAGGCATCGGCGAGCAGATCCTGAATCGGTACAAGCATGTTCTTTCTCCTTTCACTCATTCATAAGCGCTGAATATGCGCAATATATACGAGGTTAAACGCTGAGCGCGCGCAGCTCGACTTTCCCGCGGTTTACCCAGGTTTTGGGCGCCTTGCCCTCAAAGAGCGCGGACATGTGGTTGCACAAACGCAGGGCGGACCGGCCCATCGCGTGCACGGTGGTCCCCGCCTGATGCGGCGTAAGCGTGACGTTGTCCAGCGTTACGAGACGATAATCTATGCCCGGCGGCTCTACGTCAAAAACGTCCAGCGCCGCGCCGCCGATGCGCTTGTGGTAGAGCGCGTCCCACATGGCGTCCTCGTCAATCAGGCCCGAGCGCGCGGTGTTGATGAGGAATGCGGTGGGTTTCATCAGGCTTAGCTCATGTGCGCCGATCATGTGATACGTTTCGGGGACGAGGCGGCAGTTCACGGATACAAAATCGGAACGCTTCAATAGCGTTTCGAGGTCGGTAAAAGTGACGTTGTATTTTTCAGCCGCTTCGTTGTCAGGGTAGGCGTCGTAGGCGAGGATTTCCACATCGAAACCGGCGAGCTTCTTGGCAACGAGCTGGCCGACCATGCCAAAGCCGATGATGCCCACCGTGGACTCCTCCAAATCAGGACAGAACGGCGAGTTGATGTACTCCTTGCGCCAGAATCCGGCCTTCATGGCCGCGTGGCTCCGGCCTATGTTGCGTGCCTCGGCAAGCATCATGCCGATTGTAAAATCCGATACAGCCTGCGCGTTGCGGCCCGCGTTGTTGAACACCATGATATTTTTTTCGGTCATGATGTCCACGCAGATGTTTTCCACGCCCGCGCGCAGCGTGCCTACTGCAATCAGTTTGGGCGCGTTGGCGACGAGCTTGGAGGTGATGGGAAAAAACTGTGTGATGATGACGTCAGCATCCTTCACATATTCCATGATCTCCCCGGGAATCTCCAGCGCGTCGTATCCCTGCTGTTCGAGGGTGAGGTTTACGGCCTGGAGCTGTTCCTTCCCGCCCAAAGCCCACTGGTAGGTGACGAGTTCGCATCCTTTTTGCGCCCAGGACGAGAAGCCGTCAAGCATCATTTCCGTATCGATGTAGTCATCGCCGATAAGCAGAACTTTCATAATTTTATTTTGCCTTTCTTAATATATTTATTTCAGTATTATTTATTCGATTCAGCGCATCAGCATTCCGCCGCTGACATCCACGGTCGCGCCGAGCATGTAACTGTTGCGTTCGGAAACCAGGAAGGCGGCAAGATCGGCAACTTCAAAGGGGTCCCCGATGCGGCCGATGGGAATGCGTGTCTTGTAGTATTCCGCCCCTTTTTCGTCGATGACCGCGCCCGGGCCGGGAACAGTGGAAAGGCCGGGAGCAATAGCGTTGACGGCTATGCCCTTGCCGGCTACCTCGCGGGCAAGGGAAACGGTGAAGGCGACGACCCCCGCTTTCGCGGCGGCATAATGCGCGTGATAGGTTGTAGAGCCTTTGAAGGCGGCCTGGGAGGAAAAATTGAGGATCTTGCCCTTCATGCCGTTTTCCAGCCAGTATTTTACAACCCATCTGTTGGTGAGGAACACGCCTGTAAGATTCACGTCCATCGTGCGCTGCCATTCCTTCAAAGGGATGTCGGTGACCATGTTGGTGGGCCAGAACATGGCAGAGTAAATAAGTATGTCAATTTTGCCGAAGACTTCGATGGCGCGCCTGCAAAGCGCGTCAACATTTTCCTCAACGGTCATGTCGCCCTTGACGGCAACCGCCTCGCCGCCGGCCGACCGGATGGCGGCAAGCGCTTCGTTTGCCTTCTCATCATTACTCGAATATGCGATAACGACCCGTGCACCTTCCTCGGCCAGGCGTATGCTCGTAGCCCTGCCGAGGTTGCTCGAGCCTCCGACGACGATTGCTACTTTCCCTTTGAGGCCTAAGTCCATGCTGGTTCATCTCCTGTTTGTGGAATGTTTATGGCATATCCTTCCATCGGCGCAGGCCTGTTGGAAAGAAATGGCATTCAAAATAAGGATAATACGAGTAGTATTATAACAACATAGTATGTGCTGGTTTATTATAACCTAAGTATTATGCGTCAGGCAATGGCTCAACAGGATAAATACCGCATGGTTTGAAAAATTCTTATACAGGCTAAATAAAAAGAACCGCCCTTTTGGCGGATAATTTTACTCAAACCCGTTTTTTGTCACTCTGAGCGCAGCGGAGAATCTTGCGCAGCGGAGAGTCTGAAATTCCCGTGACAATAGATCCTTCAGTTGCTTCAGAATGACAGTATGGTTTGGTTCAGAACGGCGGCAAACGCTATGCCGCCGGATGGATGCGGTGTATTGCTCAAGCCGAGCCGCTTCCGGCCCTCAGCCCTCCCAGGACGCGTTTTTGGAGATGTTTACCTTAAATTTATCTCCCGAAAAGATCTGTACGGAACGGTAAAGCGGGACGCCTTCAACATCATAGGTACATCCCTTCACCAGCAGGACGGGAGAGTTGGGGCGCAGCTCGAGAAGTTTCGCCTCCTGCTTATACACGATGGCGATTTCGATCGTTGCATCAAGTGGCCCGATCTTGACTTTAAACCTGTCCTCGATCAGGTGTGCGATGGATTGCAGAGACACATGGCTTTCCCACAGAAGCGAGGAAAATCTTGGGGGGAGGTAGTCCCTTTCAATGATAACAGGATCGTCATCGGCATAGCGCAGGCGTTCGAGATATATGATCTTTTCGCCGGGCGTAACGCCGAGTATCTTGCAGTCGGCGTCGGTTGCCTTTACGGTGCTGAGGGCAAGCACACGGGTGCGCGGGACGATGCCGTTATTCAGGCAGTCGGTTGTGAAGCTGTTGATGCCCACCACATGGCGGTTGTGTTTGGGCGCCCGCACAAAGGTACCCGAGCCATGGATTTTGGTAAGGAAATCCTCCTCCACGAGTTCCTGAATGGCGCGCCGGACGGTAATCCTGCTGACATTGTATTGCTTAATCAGCTCAGACTCGGATGGAATCCGCTGGCTGACCTGGTATTTATGGCCGAGTATATCGGTTTTAATCTCGTTCTTAATCTGTACATACAGGGGTATGGAATTATTCATAAAAACTCCTATTTTTCTTCACGGAATTATTATAACGAATGTCATTATAGCACGTAATACGGGAAATGTCTGCACCTGCGGGTAAAAACATGCAAAGAAATGGCCGACAACACATTTATGCATCACGGTATCGCGCCATTCCGCCTGCCTCACACGGCTGCGCCCGCATACCGAAAACCATTTGACGCAGTTAGCAATTTATAGTATCATTTGTCACACGATAAAATATATACTTATATAAATATATAAATTTGACCGTAACGATAATGCGTTGATGGAGAAGGGAAGACAGCATCGCACGGGAAAAACAAGAAAGGAGGTTTATGCGGGAAGTCGCTAAACAGGAAGGCTGAATACTCCAAACAATATTTTTAGGAGGAAAAGACATGGAACCTATGTTGAAAAATGTTGCGCAGGTTGCTATTGTTGTTAAAGACTGTGATGCGATGGTAAAAAAATATGCTGACGACTACGGAATCGGACCATGGATTATCTATGAATTCAACCCGGATACCGTGGAGAACATGATCATACGCGGCGAACGGGTGGACTATGCTATGCGCCTTGCGCTGTGCAATATTGGAAATGTCCAGTGGGAGATTATTGAACCGAAAGACGATAAAAGCATCTATGCAGAATTCCTCAAAGAGCACGGAGAGGGGCTGCATCACTGCGCATTTATAGCCGACTATAATGAATTTGACCAGAAGATGAAGAGCAAGGGCTATAAGGTTTTGCAGGCAGGCACCTGGACCGGATTCACCTATACATACTACCCGACCCAGGAGGAGCTCGGCGTGATTGTCGAGACGTACGACGTTCCCGAGGGATGGGAATGGCCCGAACCGGATGCTGTATATCCGCCGAAATAAGAAAGAACGGAAAAGTCTGTTGCAGGAGGGATACACGCCCTCCTGCGCTCGTTTATGGATTTTGTTAAGATTTAACCTTATTTAAGACGCAATGCTTGACGAAATATTGAGAGTACAGTATGATACACACAGACAAATATATACAATTTTTTCCGAGTTTGAATTCCTTAAAACCAGCAGGTTCATGGAAGAAAACCGTTAGGGCCATGATGGAAACGTCTATGCCTCCCATTGCGGAAAGGAAAAAACGCAATCGCGGCTATTGATTTAGCGCTTAACGGCTTTCCATGCAAGGAAAGCCGTTTTTTTTGCCTGATTAATAACGGGGAAGGGGAAAGTGTGTCTATGAGTTTATCCAAGAAAGCACCAGTTTTGATCATCAGCCTGTTGCTGGCCGTTTTGCTGCTTGTGGGCTGCACATCTCAGAATCAAAATACGCAAAGCACACCAAACAATCAAAGTACTTTAAGCCCATCGGCAGCGCCGAGCGCCGCAGCCGGGGACGGAGTCGTCTTTGAAGGGCTGCCCGGGGGCCAGGTCACCATGACCGTGGATCAGATCAAGGCGATGAAGAGCGTGGAAAAAAGCGTTACATCGCTTGACTCCCAGGGCGAGATCAACAAATGCAAGGCAAAAGGCGTCATTTTAAACGATTTTCTCAAAAGTTACGGAAAAAAACAGACGGATTTCAGCATCATCCGGGTTACGGCCACGGACGGATATGTTGTTGAGATTCCTAAGGACGTCATAGATGCGGAGGATATCATACTTGCCTATGAGCTCGACGGCAAACCGCTCGAGAAAGACAACGCGCCATTAAGAATCATCATCGACAACGTGCGCTCGCTGTACTGGGCGCGGATGGTCGGCAAGGTGGAGTTCCTCACGCAGGCGCAGGAGGCAACCGTAAAGCGTATCGTCATCCTGGAGAGCACGTATGTTGACCTCCAAAAGGAGGACTACGAATACTACAACGACGGGAAAACATCCAAGGATACTGCCGTGAAGATGTCCGAGCTGCTGGGCAAGTACGCCAAGGGCGAGAGCGCGGATACCTACTATATCAAGGCGTCCGATGGCTTGGAGAAAACGCAGCAGAAGGACATCATCGAAAAATTCTACCTGAAGATTGACGGTGACGGCGCGCCCATGCTGACCTCGAAGGACATACCGGTCGGCATGCACGTGAAAGACCTGTTCACATTAAGGTGCGGGTCGACTGTTTTCTATTCGGTGGAAAAAACGCTGCAGCAGGACAAAACGGCCGCCCTGTCCAAAATTGCATCGGATGCGGGCCTGACCGCGGATACGTTCATCCTTGCGGCAACGGACGGGTATTCCAAAGAAATTACGAAGGACGAGCTTAAGAACTGGCACATCAAGCTTTCGAGTACAGAAAGCGGACCAATCGTCGCGTATCAGACGGGAGCGGAAGACAAGGGAATAAAGAACTTTTTATCAATTACCGCGAAGTAATTGATATGACATGATCAAATCTTTGGACGGAGGGATTTTATGAAAAAGATACTCGTGGCATTGTTGGCGGGTTTGGTCGTTCTGACGCTTGCGGCCTGCCAGACAGGCACGCCCCAGAGCACGCCGGCGGCTACAGCGGCAGCCACCGTAGAGGCCACGACAACGGCTACGACCACAAGCGCCGTTTGGACCGTTACAGTAACGGGCGCAACCAAGACTGCGTTTACAAAGGCGGACTACGCTACGCTTAAGGAAGTGACGATTGAGGCTACGAAAAAGAAGAAGGACGGGACCCAGACGACGAACGAATACACCGGTGTGCTCATTTCGGACGTACTGACCTTCCTCGGCGTGACGGACTACACTAAAATCACGCTGACGGCCAGCGACGGCTATTCGGCCGACATTACGAAGGATATGCTGGGCGATAAGGCGATACTGGCCACAAAGAAAGACGGTGCGGCTCTGGAAAGCGACAGCCTGCCGATCATGTCCGTGCTGGAAGGACAGGGCGGGAACACCTGGGTAGGTGCAATTACATCTATTACCATCACAAAATAAACCGATGAACGGGTTATGGGCATAGCCTCGCGGCGGATGCCGCGGGGCTTTTGCCGCCTGACATTTTAACCGGGGAAGGTGGCGCTATGCCTGAGAAAAAAAAGAAGGGGTGGGTCATTCCTGCGGTGGTGGCGGTTTTGGTTGTTGCCGTCGCGGTACTGGCAACACTGAATAAAGAGGATGTAACGAAAACGCTGGAACAGATGGGGAAGAACGAGGTCCTCGTCAAAGCGGGAGAAACCGAGCTGGGCAGGTTCGACCTGGACTTTGTGAAAAGCCTGAAGAAGGTCGAATTCAGCGACCAGATCAAGGAAACCGGAAAGGCGGCCGTCAAGGCGCAGTTCGGCGGCGTGCTTTTAAAGGACGTGCTAGCCGGGGCCAGGATCGATATTTCCAAGTACAAAAACGTTGCTTATAAGGCTATAGACGGATATACTTCACCGGGTACTGTGGACGAGCTATTGCAGGACAACAAGGTGTACGTGGTATACGAGCGCGACGGCCAACAGACCAGGCCGAAGTCAGAAGGCGGAACGGGGCCGTTGGAGATCGTCATCGTGAACGAGCAGTTCAGCCTCAGGAACTGCAAGTTCCTGCTGGAGATAGACCTGTCTTAACGGACTTTTCGTCCTTACCGAAAGGGGAGCATGCATGAAGGTAGTATCCATTGTGGGAATAACAAAATCAGGGAAGACGTCGGTCGCCGAGGCCCTCATCAGCGGGCTGCGCAAGCGGA
>JBMOLJ010000064.1:0-9672 GCA_049324235.1 Bacillota bacterium | reverse complement strand
TCAAGGTTTTAATGAAATTCCTGTTGAACGGCGTAATCGGAGGGCTTATGCTGTGGATCTTAAACCTGGTGGGAGGCTATATCGGGATCAGTGTCGTGATTAATCCCGTAACGGCACTGATTGCGGGCTTTCTGGGGGTGCCCGGTGTTGTCCTGATACTGCTTTTACAGGTTATACTTGGCTGAAAAATCATTTGATGAAGCATATTTTTCACCTTATAATGTTTAAAAGGGGTGGGGATATGCAAGTATCATGGGACAACCTGATCGCACACATGCACGCATGTACGAATTGTCCGCTGTATGAAAGGCGTACCTCTGTCGTGCCGGGTGAAGGGAACCTGCGCCCCAGGCTCATGTTTATCGGAGAAGGCCCGGGCGAACAGGAGGATTTGCAGGGGCGACCGTTTGTCGGCCCGGCGGGACAGCTTCTTACGCGGATGATTCAAGCGATCGGGCTTGAACGTAAAGACGTGTATATTGCCAACATTGTAAAGTGCAGGCCCCCTTTTAACAGGGCGCCGACAGAGGATGAGGCTAAAGCCTGTCTGCCGTATCTGCGCGCGCAGGTTGCTTTTCTGCGCCCAAGGATACTTGTGGCGCTCGGCGCTACGGCGGCGAGCCATATCATTGACCCGTCAATACGCATCACACGGGACCACGGGAACTGGTTTCAAAAAGGTTCATTCTGGCTTATCCCGACTTTTCATCCGGCGGCCCTTTTGCGCGATCCTGATAAAAAGAGGGCTGCCTGGGAAGATTTCAAAAGCATCAGGGACAGGCTTAAAGATCTGGACACAGAACAACAGCATGATATGAAGGAGGCCAAGCGTGAAAAAGAAGAAGTACGACAAACTCAAGAAAGAATGCTTTGAATACTTAAAACAGGTTTTTGCGCCTGACGAGCGGATTCCGGTATTTGGCGAGGGGAATCTGGATGCGCGCATCATGCTGGTCGGAGAGGCGCCGGGTGAAGAGGAGACGGTGCAGCAGCGGCCTTTTGTGGGCAAGGCGGGAAAAAACCTGAACATGTTTATCGAGACGCTTTCTCTCTCCCGCGATGAAATGTATGTTACGAATATCGTTAAATTCAGACCGGTAAAAAAGAATGAGAATACCGGGCGCTTGTCCAACCGCCCGCCGACAAGGCAGGAGGTTAATCTGTGCATGCCGTTTTTGCTGCGCGAGATAGAGCTGGTCGGCCCCGGCGTGGTTGTAACGTTAGGGAACACCGCGTTGCAGGCGCTTTCCGGAAACGTGCGTGCTGCCATCGGACAGGAACACGGCAAACCTGCAACCATGCGCCTGCCATCAGATGAAAACGTGTTCCTGTTTCCGCTTTATCATCCGGCCAGCATCATCTACAACCGCTCGCTGGCACAGGTGTATAAAGACGATCTTTTGAAGCTTGGCGCATTTATCCGGGAGAGAAATTTAATATAAGTTACGAATGATTTACGTAAATGTAACAAAAATGTAATATTTATGACATTAATTTTAGATCAAAGCCGAAATTTGCGATGTGTTCGCAGATTTCGGCTTTGACGCTTTTAAAGTTGTTTATATATTATTTAAGAAAATTTGCGGGAAGGAGGAAAGAAAAACGGCAAGACGGTAAAGAGGAGGGAAAAATGCGATCAAAAAACAGTACGAAACTTGTGAGGATGTGTTTGGCAGCATTGTTCTGTACGGTTCTGCTGCAGCCGCTCATGCAGGCCCCGGCCCAGGCGGCCGTCCGGTGGGGCGTCGTATCCGCCGATCAGGTGAATCTGCGGAGCGGCCCGTCAACAAAGTATAAAATACTAGATAAAATTGACAGCAGCACGTCCGTCCAGATTCAAAGCGAGAAGAACGGCTGGTACTATATTGAGGTCAACGGGTTAAAGGGATATATGAGCAAAAACTACATTTTTAACTCGTCGTCCAACCCTGCCACTGGGGTAGTGACCGGAAACGGAGTCCGTTTCCGCGCCGACGCAACCACAGGCGCAAAAATTCTGGCAACCCTGAAGGCCAATGACAAGGTTACGGTTACAGGATACACGCGCGGCTGGTATTATGCGGTGTACAACGGGAAAAAGGGATATGTCAGCGACAGGTACGTACGTCTGGGATCCCAGGTTCAGACAACGGCTGCGGCAACAGCTACGGCTAAAGCCACGGCAACGGCAACGGCTACGACGGCATACCAGACGCTAAAAATGGGCGCTGAGGGGGCAAACGTATCCAAGCTCCAAACCGCGCTTAAAAAAAGAGGCTATTTTAACCACAGCGTTACCGGCCTGTACGGGTCGATAACAAGGGATGCCGTTGCAGCATTCCAAAAGGACGCAAAACTGCGTGTAGACGGTATCGCAGGGCCGCAGACGCTGTCCGCGATCTATTCCAGTTCGAACACCACCGGCAAGAAAGAGAAAAGCCAGGCAACAAAAGTGACCATGCCCGATTGGAGCACCGCTTCCAAGGTGTTTGCAAGGGGAACAACGGCAACCGTAACTGATGCCCGTACGGGTATACGGTTCCAGGTACGCCGCTTTGGCGGAACGCTTCATGCCGACTGCGAACCTCTTACGAAAGAGGATACGGCAAAGATGAAAAAGGCATATGGCGGTGAATGGAGTTGGGACAGGCGTCCGATATGGGTGACCATCGGCAGCCAGACCTTTGCCGCTTCGATGAACGGGATGCCGCACATGGCCAATCCCACGCCCAGCAATGATTTCCCGGGGCATTTCTGCATCCACTTCAAAGGATCCAAGGTCCACGAAACAGGTGAAGAGTGCCCGCGCCATCAGGCTGCTGTACTGGAAGCGTATAATCTGGCCAAAAAGCTGTAGAATAAAAAGTACCGTAAGCTCCTGACTTAAGGCCGGCGGCAATCCCTATCAGGGTTTGTCGCCGGCCTTTCTTACACCCAATCCGCGTGCCGTCTCATACAGTATCCAAACAGCCCAAATCGCAGCTGTATACCGCATTTTTATGTAAAAATATGCGCACAAGCCCGTGCGCCCCGCACATAATGATACGGATTTTTGCATATATTGCATCGTGACGCTTGTCAGGGAGGTGTTTATTGTGTATAAACGGCCAAAAGCAAGAAGCGCGCGCAGCATGCCGAAGGTGCCTTCATCGGCGATGGCGATTATACGCGGTTGCTTGTTGGGAATGATATTCACGCTGTCGGCAATACTCCTTTTTGCGTTGTTGCTCAAGATTGGGCTGATTGGTGAGGACGGAATCCCCATAGTGAATCAGATTCTGAAAATTGCGGGCATCTGCATCGCCGCAATAATCTCGGTCCGCGGCCAAACGGACAGGATGTGGCTGTTCGGCGGGATCGGAGGCGCCTGCTATATCGCCTGCGGCGTACTGCTGTTCTCTTTGATCGAAGGCGAATTTTCACCGTCCTGGCTTTTGCTTTCCGATCTCGGCATGGGCCTTATAGCAGGTGTGATCATCGGGTTTATCCTGCAAAAGCTCAAAAAATAAAACGCGGTGCCCCTTGCGAAAAGTGTATCCCCAAAGGTATAATAATCCTGTTGATTATTTTACCGCGGAGGTTCCTTAATGAAGCATATCAAAACGATCCAGAAACCCGTTCCCAGGCAGGAAGCCGCTTCGGTCGGATGCGGCGAATGCCAGGCATCGTGCCAGTCGGCCTGTAAGACATCGTGCACCGTTGCCAACCAAAAATGCCAGAAAAAATAAGTGATATGTAGGTAAAAGAGCGGTGATAGAATCTATTACTGCTCTTTTTGGCATATTACCCGGAGGGTCTCTTTGATACACTGTTTTACATGCAACGGAACACATCTGCTTCTGGACGCCGACTCCGGGGCCGTGCACATCGTGGATGCGCTGGTTAAAGCCCTCATTCCATATTTTGCGGAAAAAGACTTTGATAAGGCCCTTGTCGCAGTCAAAGGCGTGTATACGCAGGAAGAAGCAGCCGAGGCGTGGGACGAGCTTTTAGAACTTGAAAAAGCGGGCGCACTCAATACGGATTACGCTTACGGGGATGAGTTTGGTAAGCCGGCGGGCGTTATCAAGGCGCTGTGCCTGAACGTCTCCCACGATTGCAACCTCAGATGCGGATACTGTTTTGCGGGTACGGGCGATTTCGGTACGGGCAGGCTGCTCATGCCGCTTGAGACCGCCTGCGCCGCAATCGATTTCCTTATAGAAAAAAGCGGCGGCAGGCAGCATCTTGAGGTCGACCTGTTCGGCGGCGAACCGCTGATGAACTGGGACGTGGTGGCAGGGACCGTCGCATACGGGCGTGCGCGCGAAAAGGAGACCGGCAAGAGCATCCGTTTTACGATCACTACCAACGCGTTGGCGCTGGACGACGGGAAATGCGCGTTCATAAATGAGGAAATGGCCAATGTCGTGCTCAGCCTGGACGGGAGGAAAGATGTCCATGACGCGCTGAGGAAAACGCCTGCCGGAACGGGCAGCTATGATCTGGTGGTTGACAGGGCGAAAAAGCTTGCCCGGATGCGCGGCGGCCGGGAGCACTATGTGCGCGGAACGTATACCGCCCTGAACACGGATTTTGCCCGGGATGTTTTGGCGTTGTCCGACCTCGGGTTTGAGCAGATATCCCTGGAGCCCGTGGTTACAAAGGACAGGCGTTACGCTTTATCCGGCGATGATATGCCGCGCATACGGGTGGAATACGAGAAGCTGGCCAGAATTTACGTGCAGAGGCGCAAAAACGGGAAATGGCTGAATTTCTTCCACTTCATGCTCGATCTTACGGATGCCCCCTGTATCTCTAAGCGCCTGCTCGGATGCGGCGCGGGCAACGAGTATGTTGCCGTCACGCCCGAGGGTGACATCTACCCCTGTCATCAGTTCGTGGGGGAAACCGATTTTAAAATGGGAAACGTGCATGCGGGCACGTTCGATCATGTGATGCAGCAGCGGTTTGCTAAAATGGACATCCTGCACAACAATGCGTGCCGGAAGTGCTGGGCCAAGTATTTCTGCTGCGGCGGCTGCAGAGCAAACGCATGGAAAATGAACGGTGATCTGCAAAAACCGCACGAAATGAGCTGTGATATTTTTAAAGCGCATCTGGAATGTGCGCTATGGGTCCACGCCTATGAAAAAGCCTATTCCGAAAGTGACCAATATGCGGATTCTATATATATGAACGAAGGGGGAGCATCCCATGGCTAAAAAAAGTGCAATAAAACTGACGCTATACATCATTGTGGTGGCGTTTCTCGGTTTTATTGCGGTAAACGGCCTATCGCTCGGCGTGAACAGCATAAAACCCGTCAAGGACGTAATCAAACGCGGGCTGGATCTTACAGGCGGAATATACACGGTCTATCAGGCAAAGGATACGAGCGTGAAAGATTTTGAATACAAAATGGACAGCGCCGTTACAGTTCTGCGGACACGGCTGGACGGGAAAGGCTTCACCGAAGCGACGATTACCCGGCAGGGAACGGACAAGATACGCATTGAGATACCGATCAACGAAACGAGCGAGAACCAGGATGTCAACGCCATATCAAAATACATCGGCACGCCGGCGGTCGTGCAGTTCCTTGACCCCGACGGCAACGTGATCATGGAAGGCAAGAACATCAAGACGGCGCGTGCCGCGCTGCAAACGACTCAAAATCAGACCCAGCAGTACGTTGTCGATTTCACGCTGGATGATGCAGGAACCAAGGCCTTCGCCGACGCCACAACCGAGTTAGCGGGGACCGGCAAGTCCATAAGCATTACTCTGGATGGAAAGGTGATTTCCTCGCCTACCGTGAATCAGGCAATCACGGGCGGGAACGGATACATAGAAGGCAATTTCAGCAAGGAGAGTGCACAGGAGCTCGCGATGCAGATAGAGAGCGGTTCGCTGCCCATTGAACTCAACGAGATCGAGGTGCGATCCATCAACGCAACCCTGGGCGCCGACGCGCTGGATACGAGCGCGATGGCTGGCTTGATCGGCGTAGGCATTGTGATTACCTTTATGATCGCATTTTACCGCCTGCCCGGTGTTGCAGCGAGCCTGGCGCTCATCGGTTATATCCTCATTATGCTCTTTCTGCTGGCGCTGCTTTCCATACAGCTCACACTCCCGGGCATCGCGGGCATCATACTCAGCATCGGCATGGCGGTGGATGCAAACGTGATTATCTTCGAGCGATTCAAGGAGGAGGCCCGTGCGGGGAAGTCGCTCACCGCTTCCTTGGAGAGCGGATTCAAGCGTGCGCTTTCGGCCATCGTTGACTCCAACATTACCACGCTGATAGCCGCGCTGGTGCTGATGTACTTCGGCACCGGCCCGATTAAAGGATTTGCATATACGCTGGCGCTGGGCATCTGTATTTCCATGTTCACGGCGATAACCATCACGCGCTTTTTGCTGCGATCGTTCATCAGGCTCAACGTCAAGAAAAAATCCCTGTATGTAGCGAGGTTGAAATCATGAAGAAGTTTGAATTCATCGCGAAATCAAAATATTTTATCGCAGGCTCCATAATGATTATCCTGCTGGGCTTCATTATGGTTTTCGTACATAAGGGATTTAACATGGGCCTGGATTTTACCGGCGGGTCGCTGATTACGCTTGACATGGGGAAAACCTTTTCCGAAAAGGATATAAGCGACGCTTTTGCCAAGAACGGCATAAAAGAGATTCAGATCACGACCAGCGGCACAAGCGCTTCCAAAACGACCGCGCTGGTGCGCATGAAAACAATGGAGGACGGCAGCAAGGAAACGGAACTGCGCGCTGAAGTGATCACGGAGCTGAAAAAGACATATCCAAAGATTTCCATGACCAGCGTGGAGCGCGTCGGCGGCGTAGCCAGCGGAGAAATGATTGAAAGCGCGGTCTCGGCCGCGCTGATTGCCTGCCTGCTCATGCTGATCTACATCACGTTCAGGTTTGAACTACTAAGCGGCATTGCCGCCGTGATCGCGCTTTTGCACGATATGCTCATCATGCTCGCGTTCATGGCCATATTCGATCTGACCCTCAACTCCTCTTTCGTTGCGGCAGTCCTGACGATATTCGGGTATTCGATCAACGATACGATTGTGGTATTCGACCGAATCAGAGAAAACAGGAATAGGCTCTCGCGCAGGGAGTATACATTTGAAATGGTAGCGAACCGGAGTATCCGCGAGACGATGACGCGCAGCATAAACACCTCGGTGACAACCTTGATGACCATTTCCGTGCTGTACGTACTTGGCGTGGCTTCCATCAAGGAATTTGCTTTGCCTATCATCGTCGGCCTGATTTCGGGCACGTATTCGTCCATACTCATCGCTGCCCCCATTTGGGTATGGTTGTACGACAAACCTTTTTTCAGCAAACGGCATAAGAGTGAAATGAAATATAAAAAGGCCTGAACAAAATTTTATGCGGCCGGGCACGCCGCTAGCGGGCCCGGCCGTTTTCATATTTAAGGGGAAAAACCATGTTGCGCTATATCCCGGCATATACCGGACTGCTATCCGAAGAAGAATTAAACGAAAAGGCATGTGCACTTCAGGAGGCACTGTGCATCTCTTTCATCACGGCCAAATTCCTGACCCTTCGCGGTATGGACGCAGAAGCGGCACACGCGTTTTTGCATCACGGATTTGACCACCTGCATGACCCCTTTTTGCTTCCGGGCATGGAAGCTGGAGTCGAACGGATCAAAAAAGCGTATAAACAGGGCGAGCGCATCACGGTTTTCGGGGATTATGACGCTGACGGCGTCTGCGCCAGCGTCCTGCTTGTGCGCTCAATGAGAGAACGCGGGTTTGACGTTGATTATTATCTGCCCAGCCGCCAAACCGAGGGATACGGGTTGAACTGCCAGGCGCTGGATACAATTGCGCAGAACGGCACACGGCTGATTATCACTGTTGACTGCGGGATTACGGCCGCCCCAGAGGCAGCGTACGCTAAATCGCTGGGGATAGACATGATCATTACAGACCATCATCAGGCGCCGGACGAGATACCGGACGCAACCGCCTGCATCGCCGCAACGCTGCCCTATAGCCAGTATCCGTTCGACGGGCTGTGCGGAACCGGTATTGCCGCGAAGCTCGTGCAGGCCCTGTTTGGCAAAGCGGCCCTCAGAAAACATATCGGTATCGTCGGATTGGCAACGGTTGCGGACCTGGTTCCGCTTTTTGACGAAAACCGTATTCTTGTAAAAGAAGGACTTTGCGCCCTTAGGGAACGGCCTTCAGTGGGCATTCAGGCGATGTGCGCATGTGCGGAGATATTGCCCGACAGGCTGAATGCCTATCAGCTGGGATTTGTGCTCGGTCCGCGCATCAACGCGGCCGGCCGCATGAGCGACGCGAGCTTTGCGGCCGAACTTCTGCTGACCGACGATCCTGCAAAAGCGCGCGAGCTTGCAATGAAGCTCGAAAAAGACAACACAGAGAGGCGCAAGCTCGAACAGGAGATCATGCAGCAGGTGCTGGAAAAGCTCAAGGACACCGATGTGGTCAACGTCCGTGCGATCGTGATGGAGAAAGAGGGCTGGGACCACGGCGTTATCGGCATCGTTGCCTCACGCCTGGCGGAGATGCTTTGCATGCCTGTCGTTTTATTCTCGCGCGAAGGCGATGTGCTCAAAGGCTCCGGGCGCTCTGTTGCCGGGGTACATCTGTTTAATCTGCTCAAAAATTTCGAGCACCTGTTTGAAAGGTTCGGCGGCCATGCGCAGGCAGCCGGGATGACGCTGCACGCCCAAAACTTCGATGCCTTTGCAAAGGGATTCGAGGAACTGGTACGCATGCAGCACGACGAAGAACTCTTCATGCCCAGCGTGCGCTATGATATCCAGGTGAGCGCAGAGGATGTATCGGCTCAGCTTGCAAGGGAACTCGAATTCCTTGAACCGTTCGGCATCGGCAATCCTATGCCTGTCCTGCGGATAGAGGCTTCGGGGGCTTTTGGCGTCACGACGATGGGCGCGGACAACCGGCATGTCAGGTTCAGCATACCATCGCAGCAGGGCTGTCTGGATTGCATTGCGTTCGGGAGCGGAGAATTGGCAGCGGAGCTTGGAGAAAAAACCGGATTCGAAATGCTCATTACCCCGCAGATCAACCGCTGGGGCGGCAGGGAACGCCTGCAATGCCTGGTGCGGCATTTTAATCTTTCGGCAGCCATCCGTTCGCCGGAGGCATACGCAAACCTTTTGCGTTCAAATTTTGCTGATGCAATCATACGGCAAATCCGATATAATGGTAATATTAAGTTTGTTTACCCTGCGGATACGATTACGTCGGAGGACATTCTGGAAAGCTTTCTGCTGGAGAACCTGCAGACGCGCACGCGCGGTACGCTGTTGCTTTGCAACACGCCTGCAGGAGCGGTTTATACGCTATGCCTGCTCCAAAAGCTGGAGCTTTTGGACAGGGTGCTGGTCAGGCGAAACGCTCCGGGCGACGTGCAGGCGGCATTCAACACGCTGCTCATAGCCCCGTTCGACCCGTCGGCATCGTGCCTGTATTTTAAACGTGTATTGGTGATGGACGCGCTGCCTTTTCCCGATAGCGTCCCGGAGCATGTCGCGCAATACAGGGGCGCCATACTTAAAGAGAGTGCCGGTTTTATCGAAAAAACGGTGTTTGGCAGGCAGGAACTCCTTGAGGTATATGCGGCGCTCAGACATGTACTCAGACGGCCATA
>JBMOLJ010000063.1:0-9896 GCA_049324235.1 Bacillota bacterium | reverse complement strand
AGGCACAAGGAATTTCTGGAGGATGTCAACAAAGAAATCGACCGGCTGAGCAACATCATCAACGATTTGCTCCTCCTGGTGAGCCTGGACCACTCCCAGTCTCCGATGCATACGAGCATCCTGAGGCTGGATGAGCTTGCGGCCGGTGTCGTAAACCGCATGCAGCTTCTTGCCCGGCGGAGGAACGTTATACTTTCTTTTGAAGCAAACGGGGAAGCAACGGTGCGCGCCGACGAACTCAAGATTCAGCAGGCGCTGACAAATCTGATTGACAATGCCATTAAATATACGCCTGAAGGCGGAAACGTGGATGTTTTGGTCGTCCGCAGGGAAAACCGGGCGCTCGTATGCGTTACGGACACGGGCATCGGCATCCCGGAAGAGGACATCAAGCATATTGTGGAAAGGTTCTACCGCGTGGAGAAAGCGCGGTCGCGCAGCACGGGCGGAACAGGTCTTGGGCTGAGCATTGTTCAGAGGATCATCAAGATGCATAACGGCACGCTGGAAATCCAGAGCAAAGAAGGCGAGGGTACGAGTGTGGTATTCGAATTGCCTGTCTGGCAGCAGCCGGCGCAGGAGGAATGAGGTTTGCAAAAGAGAAAAGCCAAAATTTTCATATTTTGTTTTCAGATCGTTCTGATTTGCCTTCCGGTCATCCTGTTGGCATCTATCAGCCTGTCTAATAATATACCGGCGGAAAAGAGCACGCAATACGATATCAATCCGGTGGTTAACGCAAAGGTTGATCCGAGCGTGGTGACGCTTTATTTCAAATATGTGCAGAACCCCTTTGGTGAAGCGCTGTTATGCGGCGAGGAGCAGCAGATTGAAGTCACGGCAAACGAAACACTGGAGACAGCCATTGTAAGGGCGCTGATCATGGGCCCGCAGGGAACCGAAGAGACACCCACGATCAATCCCGAAACCAAAGTCGTCAGCGTAACGAAAAATAAGGACTGCTATTTTGTATTGCTCAGTAAAGAGTTTTTGGAGCCATTCGGGGTTTCACAGGATGTAAAGAACAATCCTGAGGCTCTGGAACAGGCAATGAGCAACCAAAAGCTTGCCGTATACTCCATCGTGAACTCGCTTACGGAACTGGGAACCTGCTCCAGGGTTCAGATTCTGATTGACACCGACGGAACAGGGAACGGGCAGCGTGTCCCCAGAAAGGACCTGGGGTTTACAGGCGGTAATGCCGATCAGCCCATAGAACCCCTGGGGCGTGAAGGAAGCCTGATCCGCACACCGTCCAAAAGCCTGGAAGAAGTGCTCAGGCTGGTTATGAGCGGCGATTTTTCCTCGACATATAAGCGTGTTGCGCAGACGTCTGCCGAAAACGGGGAAACACCGGGCCAGGACGAACTGAAGGCGATGATAAACGGGGAAAATTCTACCATAAGCACTTATGAGATCCTGAACGAAACGGTATCCGCAAACGGACGCACCGCAGTCGTTACAATAAACGTCAGTGTAAAATACGGGACGGCTGATGGCATGGAATTACGCAAAACGCTGTTGCCGATGAAGATGGTCAGGGAAGACGAGGTGTGGAAAGTTGCTTACGCGTCGCTGCAAAACATTTTTGAATAAAATTATGAGGAAAACCTGCATTGTTTTTATCGCAATCGTGCTGTTTTCCGCCGCATTCGTATCAGGGTGCATTCAGCAGCAGCCGCAAGCGGCGGGGGAATCGCAGAATACAGACTTTTCTAAACTTTCCGACTCCCAGACGCTGCATCTCCAACTGTATTTTCTGTCAACCAAGGGATTCTATTTAACGGCCGAGATGCGGACCATCCAGGTCGGACAGGGGATGTCATGGGCAGAAGCTGCGGTCCGCGAACTCCTGCGCGGCCCGCAAAAAAAGGACGGCAAGCGCTGCCTTCCCAAGGGGACGACGATTGACAGGGTGGTTGTATCCAACCGCCTTGCGAACGTGTATCTCGGGGGGGCTTTCAACACACTCTCCCTCAGGGACGAGCTGGCGGCACGCGCGTCTGTCGTAAACACGCTTTGCTCCATCCAGGGCATCGAATATGTCGGTGTATACGGCGGCTCTGATTATCCTGAACTGTCGGCGCCGGCCGCGATGCGCCGGTATGCCGGGACGCTGGATGAGCTTCAGGCCTCCCTTAAAATAGAGCAGGAAACGGAAAAAACAAGCACAAATGAATGGATCGACCTGCCGCTTTATTTCATGGATACGCGGGGGATGCTGCTGCTTCCCGAGGTGCGGAACTGCCGTGTGACATCCGCTAACCTTGCGAAGGTAGTTTTGCAGGAACTCATAAAAGGCCCGGCGAATACGGCAACACAACAGCCGGTATTATCAACGGGCGCCGCGCCGCTTTCGGACCCGGTGGAATCGGTGAACGCGGACGGAACCAAAACGATAACGATTAATCTCTCAGGGCAGCCGTATCAGGACCTGTTTATTGTCAAAGGATACGAAGCCCTGCCCTATGCGGCAATCGTATACAGTATCACAGGCGCCATGCCGGATGTAAGCAGCGTCGCGTTTCAGGTAAACGGGAAAACCGTGACGAAGATCGGAAAAACGGACATCAAAGGCGGACGTATGACGCGCAAGATGTTTGAGGACTACCAAGGGCAAAGCATAAAGCTGTATTTCCCGAACGAGCAGATGGACACGCTTATTCCTGTGGAGCGCGCTTTAAACGGTCTGGATGCGAACATAGGGATAGAATGGATGCATGCGCTTATTATCGGGCCGCTGGAGCGTGAGGACGAGCGGGCCTGGCCTGTCCTTCCGTCTCAAATCACGGAGAGTGATATAGTAAGCGTAAAGCTCAGCGAGGATTTGGCAATTATAAATGTATCAAAGCATTTTGCGAACGTATGTAAGCAGAAGGCATTCTCCCTGGAGGAGGAATCCATTCTGATCTATTCTATCGTAAACACGATGACGGATATGCCCGGAGTAAAAAGGGTGCAGTTCCTGGTCGAAGGCGAAACAGTGGATACACTCGGCGGGTCAATCAATGTGCGCGGTCCGGTTATGCGTAATGTCGGGATCATTGCATAGTGCTATAATATAACATATTAATCATAAGGAGCATCGGATCATGGATTCAAGCAGACTATGGCAAAAGAAAATGATAACGGGCGGATTGTTTGCCGCGATCATCTGCCTGCTGACTTTTTTAATACACGTACCTATAACAAAAGGGTATATTCACCCGGGTGATGCTGCGATATATCTGGGCGCCTTTATTCTGGGGCCGCTGTACGGCGCACTAGCCGCGGGCGTGGGAAGCGCGCTGGCGGATTTGTTTGCGGGTTATGCGGTGTATATTCCCGTTACCTTTATTATTAAATCGCTCATGGCCGTGATCGTTGCGCTGTGGATCAGGCGCGTTTCGGATACGGCGTCGGCAAAGAACGTGATACTCCCGCTTTCGGTTGCCGCGGCCTGGATGGTGGCGGGATATTTCATTTATGAGATGGCGGCATTCGGTTTTGGAGTCGCCCTGGTCAATTTGCCTTTCAATTTGCTGCAGGGCGTTGCCGGGGTATTGATCGCAATCCCGCTCATCAATCTGGGCGGGAAGTATAAGCTGTAATTACCAGGCAAGGGCGGTGTGATATAATAATGAAGCTGCATGTGTTGGGGCGTTACGGCCCGTATCCCGCTCCCGGCGGAGCATGCTCTGGGTATCTTCTGGAACAGGGGGAAACGCGTATCCTCATCGACTGCGGAAGCGGCGTGTTTTCCAGAATGCTGCAGTTTACGGATTTTGAATCGGTAACGGCGGTAATCCTCTCGCATTTGCATTCGGACCACATGGCCGATCTCCTGATCATGCGCTACGCAAAGGATATCCGCAAAAAGCCGCTGACCATCTATGCGCCCTGTACGCCTGCCGAAACATATGATCAATTAAGCAGAGAGGTTCTCTTTGATGTGCGCCCGGTTTCGGAAAACCTGAGCGTGGATATAGGGGCCGTGCACGCCGTGTTCTGCGGCATGACGCATCCGGTCGAGAGCTATGCGGTGCGCCTGACGCATAACGGAACGAGCATAGTGTTTTCGGGCGATACGAACTATAACGAAAAGCTTGCCCCGTTTGCGCAGGGCGCGTCCTTTTTCCTGTGCGACGCGGCGTTTCTGGAGCCTGAAAAAAAGCCGGGGCAGAATGTGCCGCATCTGACCGCGCGTGAGGCAGGACGGATAGCGTCGGAGGCAAACGTTGATTTTCTTGCGCTGACGCATATCCGCGCCGCGCATACGCCGCAAGAATATGCAAGAGAAGCCGCGCTTGAGCATGCGCATGCCGCCGTTGCCGAAGAGGGGAAGACCTACATCATTTAATGGATTAAAGATGTGAAGCGGTTTGAAGAATTCAGCCAAAGTATAAAGACGCTATGCGGCGCGCTTGCAAAGCGGCCGCTGTTCGTTGCGGGGATATGTTTTGCGCTGGGCGTTTCCCTGGGTGTGGCGTGGAGACCGCAGGGCTGGGTATGGCTGCCGGGGATTGCATCCGGCGGCGCGCTGTTTTACTTATTCCGCCGAACATATAAAGGCGTGTTCCTGCTGGCAGTTGCCTTGTGCGCTTTATGTACGGGCGGTCTGCGCATCGGCATGGATTTTCCGGCAAATTACGCATGGGTGCCCGAAAAAAAGGCAGACGTTGTGTTGACAGGGCGTATTGCGCTTGTTCCCGAGAAAAACGATCGGGGTACGGTGCTGGTTTTGGATTCTGCCGGCGTCCAAACAAAGGGGCAGGCCGTTCCTTTGAACGGCCGCGTACGTTTGCAGGTCTCCGGGGAATTGGGCAAAGAAGCGGTATACGGCAGGAATGCTACGACAGAGGCCAAAATCGAAGTGCCTGACGGCGCGCGCTATCCCGGCGATTTTGACTACAGGATGTATCTGCTCTCCCGTGGCATACAGTATACGGCAACCGCAAAGGCGGTGGATATGCGGTTTTCCGGGAAAGCCGCCTGGCACGACCCGATGGCGTGGGGGGCCGCCATACGCACAGGCATCGGGTCCGCAATCGAATCGCTCTATCCCGGAGAAGTGCGCGGCGTGATGACCGGGATTCTGGTCGGCGGTCATGCGGACATTACGGAGCAGGACTACCGTGCGTTTCAGGATACGGGCATCGCGCATGTGTTGTCGGTCTCCGGCCTGCATGTTGGGTTCGTTGTGGCGGGACTCGTAGCCGTTTTGAGCCTGATCCGTGTGAAAAAAAGGGCGCAGTGGTGGATAACAGCCGGTTTTCTCGCGCTTTACTGCATAGTTGTGGGGTTTGCACCGTCCGTGCTCCGCGCTTCGGTTATGGCGCTGGTCTTATTATACGGGCGTGCGATCGGGCAAAGACAGGACGGCCTGAGCTCGCTATCCCTGGCGTTGATCCTCGTGCTGCTCATCACCCCGCTGGACTGGTTCACTTCAGGGCTGCAGCTTTCGTTCTGCGCGACGCTTGGAATCGTCCTTTTGTATCAGCCGCTTACCCGTGTGCTGCACAGGCTCCCAAAGTATATCAGGGAGAGCCTGGCGGTCTGCCTGTCGGCGCAACTGGGCATGCTGCCGGTGATGGTGGCTGCGTTCAACAGTTTATCGGTGGTTGCCGTGCTCGCCAACCTTCTGTTTATCCCTCTTTTTGGTATCCTGATGGCTGCGGCCCTTATCAGCACAGTGCTGTTTGCCATATGGGCGCCCCTTGCAATGCCGCTGGCATATGTCTCGGCGAAGCTGGCGGAAGGGATGATGCTTGGTATCCGCGCGCTGTCCGGCGCCAGCTTTGCGGCCGTTAAAATGGTTTCCTGGCCTGTCTGGATCAGCGTGCTCTGGACGGCGGCGCTGTGGCTCGTCTCGCGCGCAAGCGGACTGACCGCCCGCAGGCGCGTACGCGCTGTTTGTATGCTGGCGCTGGCCGTGGCTATAGGAGTTTTTATCAGCTTGATAATACCGCAGCCCCTGAAAATCGTGATGCTGGATGTGGGGCAGGCGGAATGCATCGTGATCCGTACGCCGGACAGGAGGACGTATCTGGTGGACTGCGGCGCGCCCGCCGGAACCGACCCCTATAAAAACAGTCAAATTACGGAGTATCTATTAAAGAACGGGGTCAACACGCTGGAGGGCATCATTATATCGCACGCGCACAACGACCATACGGCCGAACTCGATATTGTAACGCAGGTGTTTTCATCCGCATGGGTGGCGTTCACGGACGGGAACGGGGCATCGATGGACCTGCATGGCGCAAAACGCATCGGGATAACGGATCCTGCCACGGTGATCGACCTGGGCGGCGGGGTTGTTGCCCAAACGGTATCGGTAAAGGGCGGAGGGGGAGGCGAGGCTTCGCTGATGTTTGTGTTAAAGTACGGTGAGTTTTCCATGCTGTTTACGGGGGATGCGGAAAAACAACAGGAGATAGAAACACTGCGGCGTCTTGACAGGATCGATGTGCTCAAGGTCGGCCATCACGGGAGCGATACATCCACGTCGCGGGAATTGCTAACGGCAATACAGCCTTCCGCAGCGCTTATATCCGTAGGCGCCAATGCTTACGGGCTGCCGGATGAAGGGGTGCTGAAGCGGCTGAAAGCACAGGGGACCGCGGTATACCGCACCGATACGGACGGCTGTATAGAAATCGTTTGCCATGACGGCGCTTTCACCGTCCTGGGGCTTGCCGAACCGCTGCTGAGGAGAGAATAATTGAACCAGACGGAGCTATTCAAACAGGTAAAAAAGGGCGAAATCGGACCGGTCTACGCATTTCTGGGAGAAGAAACGTGGCTCAAACGCCGCGCGCTTTCCATGCTCAGGGATACGTTGATGCCAAAGGAGCTGGAACCGCTCAACTATGACTTCCCCGAACGACAGATGACATTTGGCGAACTAGCGGCGGCATGTGACACGCTGCCCTTCATGTGCGAAAAAAGGCTGGTCGTGGCTGTTTGCGATACAATCTTCCAGAAAGAGGCCGCGCAGTTGGCGGAGTATATAAAGACATTACCGCCCACCTGCTGCCTGGTGTTCTGGGCGGAGGAAGAAAAAATAAAGCTGCCCAAAGAGCTGGAAACACTTGTAAAAGTCGTTGTGTTTGAGCCGATGGACGAAGCGCTGATGGCCAAATTCCTGTGTCAGGAGGCGAAAAAGGCGGACGTGGAACTTCCTGTCAAACTGGCGGCGCAGTTGTGCCGCATGGCTGGCATGGACATTGCACGCGCTTTGAATGAACTTGAAAAACTCTGCGGCTATGTCCAGGCCGGCAACGGCCTCAATGCAGACGCGCTGCGGCGCGTGGCAACGCCGGTGGCGGAATACAATGTGTTTGCCATGATCGATCTGTTCTTTCAGGGGAAAACCGCCGAGGGCATGCGCCTGCTCTGTGCTATGCTGGACGAAGGTGAAGCGCCGCTTGCGCTGTGCAGCCTGCTCGCTGCGCGTTTCCGCGCGATGCTTCGCGCTAAAGCCATGCTCAGCGCCGGGGCGTCTGCCGAACTGGTCGTCCGCAGCCTGGGCGGCAGCGTATATGCCGCGCGCAAAGCGGTCAACGGGTGCAGGCATCTCACGTATGCGTTTCTGCGGAGTGCGGGCGAAATATTGCTCGAGTGCGATATCCGCATCAAATCAGGGCAAATGCCTGCGCGCACGGCGCTGGAGTATGCCGTCGCAAAAATATTTGCGGAGTAGAAGCTTTGGCTGTGATATACAAAAAACGCTGCAGAAAAATGCGGCGTTTTTCTATACATACAATAAAAAAGCTTCCAAACCGGTTGAAAGCTTTGATGTCAGGAATAATGCAAGAGTTATGCCTTTGCCTTGTTTAGGGCAACGGCAAGCTGTGACTTTTTGCGGTTGGCAGTGTTCCTGTGCATGGCGCCTTTCAAAACAGCCTTATCCAGTATGCCGACCGTGGATCTATACAGTGTTTCGGCCGTTGCGGCGTCTCCTTCGGCAATGGCGGCCGACAGCTTTTTCATGCTGGTTTTCAGCTGGCTTTTCAGCATGCGGTTGCGCAGGTTTCTGTCCTGGGCGATGCGTACCCTTTTTTCAGCGGATTTAATATTTGGCAAATCGATTCACCTTCCGTTCTATAGTCAACAAACTGCATTTTAGCACAGTTTGAAAGATAGTGCAAGTAGTACAACTATAAAATATCCGGCCAGAAAGTTGCATAAAGAAAGAATACTGCGTGCAGAAGGCAACCACACTATAAGGAAATAAGCTTGAAATGAGGTGGATGTTATGCCGGATATTCGCACAGACCTGGCAGTTGAGTCTGCACAGCTGCGGCAGGTGAAAGACAGCCAAACTATGGAGGGCGTTACACAGGAGCAGACCGAACCCGTTAAGGGGATACAGGTGTATCGTGTGGAAATCACAAACGATCAGGGCGCAAAATCGCTGGGAAAACCGGTCGGGAAATATATTTCGCTGGATATGGAAAACCCCTTTGACCAGGGCGCGAAATTTTTGGAAGATGCGAGCAGGGAATTCTCCGTACATATCCGTGCGCTGGTCCAGCCCTTTAAAAAGGGTGATGCTCCCGTTTTGATCATAGGGCTGGGGAACCGGGACGTAACGCCTGATTCGCTCGGGCCGCGCGTTGTGGAAAGGCTGCTGATTACGCGGCATATGAAAGACAGCGTGCCGCAGGAACTGACCAACCGCCTGCACAGCGTGTGCGCGCTCGCGCCGGGCGTATTGGGCGTAACCGGTATGGAAACGGCTGAGATCGTACGCGGCATCGTGGAAACGACGCATCCCTGCGTCATCATCGCGATAGATGCGCTCGCGGCGCGGAGCCTGCATCGCATCGCCGCCTCGGCGCAGGTCAGCGATACCGGTATCCGCCCGGGGTCCGGACTCGGGAACCGGCGCAAAGGCATCGAAAAGGAAACGATGGGCGTGCCTGTGGTCGCAATCGGCGTGCCCATGGTCGTGTATGCATCAACGATTGCGCATGATACGGTTGAACAGGTAATGATTGATATGAAAGTAAGTCAGGAGGATGCCGCGAACCTTTTAGAGTATGTTCATAAGAAAGCCGTGGACGATATGGGCGACATGGTGGTAACGCCCAAGGAGGTCGACGAGCTGGTCGACAGATGCGCGGATCTTTTGGCCGATGCGTTGAATATGGCGCTGCACGAGAATGTCACGCTGGAAGACGTGCGTCGTTTTATGTCGTAGCCGCATACTGTCCTTCGTGTTCGAATAGATTGAATACGAAAGGGCAAGTGATGCAAATGAGAAGAAACGCAAGTGTTCGTAACTTACGTGCAAAACGGGTGGCTGTAGCATTGCTGGTGGTGGCGGCATTATTGTTTTCCTTTGTTAAAGGCTGTTCCACAGCGACGGAGCAGACGAGCAGCTTGGCCGTGGACCTGAATGGCCAAACCACAGAGAGTGATGATGCGGGAACATCGGACATGCTGCTTGCGTGGATTGGGAAAACCGTATTAACCCCGCAGCTGCTCATGTCGGCAAGCCTGCCGGCAGTATCCGGCATATCGACGGATGCGTCGGCTTCCTGGCAGGGCGAAGCATCGCAGACGGCATTGGGAGGCTATGATCAGGAGGAGATAGACCCTGAGGTCAGCGACGACATCAAAATCGAGCTGACAAACCTTAAAGCGGAGGATTACACGGCGCCGCAATTATCCGGGGATGGCCCCCAGATCCTGATATACCATACACACACATGTGAAGCGTATACGCAAACCGAAAAAAATGCTTATGTGGCCACCGGAAACTGGCGTACCGACGACCAGACCAAAAGCGTGGTTGCGGTCGGCGAAGCCCTTGCAAAAGAGCTTAGGGAGAAATACGGCTTTAACGTGCTGCACGATAAGACCAACCATGAACCGCCCAAGCTGGGAACCGCGTATGAGCGTTCCCT
>JBMOLJ010000062.1:0-68681 GCA_049324235.1 Bacillota bacterium | reverse complement strand
CAAAATCAAGGTTGAGTGGTGCGGAATCTGTGGCTCAGACCTGCACGAGTATGTTGCAGGCCCGATATTTATTCCTGTTGACGCGCCACATCCTCTCACAGGCGCAAAGGCTCCTATCATTTTAGGGCATGAGTTTTCCGGCGTAATCACGGAAGTCGGCGAAGGCGTCACGGGCTGGAAGGCCGGGGATAGGGTGGCCCCGGATGCCTGCCAGCATTGCGGCGAATGCTATCTGTGCAAGCGCAACAGATACAACATCTGTGACGTTCTTGCCTTCACCGGCCTGATGGCGGACGGGGCATTTGCAGAATACGTAAACGTTCCGGCAAATATTCTTTATAAGGTTCCCGACAATGTCTCCATGGAAGCTGCGGCGCTCATCGAGCCCATGGCTGTGGGCGTTCACGCTGTGAAGTTGTCTCAGCTGGAACCCGGCGACACAGTGGTAATCTTCGGCGCCGGCACGATCGGCCTGGTTACCCTGCAGGCAGCCCTGGCCGGAGGCGCAGGGAAGGTATATGTGATCGAGATTGCCGAAGCGCGCAAGAAGATGGCTGCGGAAAACGGCGCGACGCTGGTTATTGACCCGACCAAAGAAGATCCTGTCGCAAAGGTGAAGGAGCTTACCGGCGGTCTGGGCGCAGATGTTGCCTTTGAGTGTATCGGCAACCATAAAACCGCCGTGCAGGCTGTGGATATCGTCAGGAAAGCCGGTACCATCATGATGGTGGGAATCTTTGAACAGCCGAGCGAAATCTACTTCCAGAACATGACGTTCACCGAGAAGAAAATCATCGGGTCGCTGGCCTACAACGGCGAATTTGAAGCTGCCATTAACTTCCTTTCGGATGGCCGCATGAAGGCAGAGCCGTTGATCACAGGAAAGATCAAGCTCGACGATCTTATTGAAAAGGGCTTTGAAGAGTTGGTCAATAACAAGGATAAAAACATCAAGATTATTGTAACGCCGAATTAGTTGCAGATAATCTGTATTCCCCGGCAGTGCCTCGTTTTTTTGAAGCATTGCCGGGGAATTTTTTGGGGTTCAAAGTCAATCGTCATAGCGTTTCAGCCAGCGGTAGATGTAGGAACGGCAGCGGTTATACTTGCGCGCGGCGCGCGCAACGCCGAACCTTAGTGCGCAGCACATAAGGGATTGCTTGTGCTTCATGTCCTGTGTTATGTTGTGCATGAGGGCTGAGCACCTTTAAATCCAGCAGTTCTTTAGTAAAATCAGTTTGGAGCATTTTTCTGTTCACCATCCTGCGTGTTTATTTTGGTCAATTACACTTTACAAGATGTACAGATAAAATGCTCTGCTTTTTTCCTTCACTCCAACATTTAGAACCCTTTTTTGTGCTGTAATAAATGGGTTTGCCGCTTACCTGAGTCGGGCCTTTCAGGCGCGGCTTTTTTGGTGAGAGGGGCGGCGCGCTGACCGTTTTTGGACAGGACGCTATGCTACACTTGCATTATCCGATAAGAAACGAATGAATGAAGCAATCGTTACATATTCATACATATAAATATATGATAATACATACTCTGTAATAATCCGGTACGCATAGTGGGAGTGGAGTTCGCACGGTTACAAAAGAAAAAAAGCTTGGGGCATTGCCACCAGGAAAAATTATAAAAAGGAGTAGATTGTGATGAGTGAACTCAAGGACATGAAAGTCATGATTTTCCCATGCAAGTATATTCAGGGAGATGGTGCGATCAACTTCCTTCCCGAAGTCATGGAAAAGTTCGGGGACAAACCTTTTATCGTGGCAACCAAATCCATGGTGGCCACCGCCAAGCAACTGATGGGGAGCAAAGGGCAGGTCATACAGTTTGGCGGCGAGTGCAGCAGAAATGAAATCGACCGTTTAAAGGGCCTGGCAAAAGACTTTGGCGCTACGGCTGTGGCTGCCATCGGGGGAGGCAAGCCCATCGATGCATGCAAGGTCGTTGCGGATGAACTGAACATTCCCGTAGTGATCGCCGCAACCATCGCCGCTACGGACGCGCCGTGCTCGGGCTGCGCCGTGGTGTATACGGATGAAGGCGTGTATGTGGAAGTCCTGTACCAGAAGCACAACCCCGACGTCGTGCTCATCGATACCGACATCATCTGCAAGGCGCCGGTGCGTTTCCTCATTTCGGGCATGGGCGATGCGCTCGCCACATTCTTCGAGGCAAACTCGTGCGAGCGTACCGGTTCCCTGAGCGAAGCCTTCGCCCTGCGGACCAAGACCGCTATGGCGCTTTCCAGGCTCTGCCTGGATATGCTGCTCAAGTATGGCCGTCAGGCTGTGGAGGATGCGAAGAAAGGCATCAAATCCGAGGCGGTGGAAGCCGTTATCGAGGCGAACACGCTGCTTTCGGGCATCGGCTTCGAGAGCGGCGGGCTGGGGTCCGCGCACTCTGTCCACAACGGCCTGACAGTGCTTCCGGCGACGCACCACCTGTTCCACGGCGAGAAAGTAGCCTTTGGCACGCTGGTCGGCCTGGAACTTTACGACGACCTGGGCATCAAGGACGAAGTGTATGATTTCTGCATCGATGTCGGCCTTCCCGTCACCTTTGAAGAACTGCATATCCCCAACGTGACCGATGCGGAACTGAGAGAGGTTGCGGAAAGCGCCTACAAGTACAACTTCATGTCCCATGAGCCGGTTGAGCTCTCCACGGAGATCGTGCTTGAAGCGATTAAGAAGACAGACAAAGTCGGACGCGCGAAGAAAGCGGCCAAGGGCAAGTAAAGGCTGTGCCGGTTGCCGGGGCGCGGCATACGCGGCGCCCCGGAGCCGTTTATTACGCCGGGCGGGTGGCCTGTGGACGGTGAAATGCGGGCGGGCTGCATGGAAACAGGGTTCCCCTTTTTGGTAAGCGCGTTATGCTACACTGAAATTACCCCAAGTTTTAAACAATTTATCAATAAGGAGTGTTTTAAATGGCAGTAGATTTCACAAAGATTAACGAAAGTAATATAGGCAAGCTGTTCGATCCTTCCGTGCTTCCCAAGAATAGCACGGAGGCCGAGATACGCGCGGGCGCGAAGGATGCCGCCAAGTACAACACGATGTCCTTCGTGGTATCGTCCCCGTATTACCTTCCTGTTGTGGTTGAAGAACTGCAAGGCACCGACGTTCTCCCCTGCAGCTGCATCGATTTCCCGTTCGGCGCGAGCCTTGGCGTGGTGAAGGCGTTTGAAACGGAGTGGGGCGTAAAAATGGGCGCAAAGGCCTTTGACCTGGTCATGAACATCGGCGCGTTGCAGGACGGCAAATTCGAAGTTGTCAGGCAGGAGCTTGAAGACTTCAAAAAGGCCGCGCAGGGCGCTATTACCAAAGTCATCATGGACATAGAGTTCCTGACCGACCAGCAGATCGCGGACGGAACAAAACTGATCGTTGAGACCGGCATGGATTATGCGAAGACCTCGTCCGGCCAGTTTACCGGTCCGACGCTCGAGCAGTTCCTGGTCATGTACAACGTCTGCAAGGGCACCAAGACGAAGACCAAGGTTGCCGGCGTGAAATTCCCCCGTCCCCAGAACGCGTATGTGTTCCTGATGGCCGGTGCGGACCTCATCGGCACGCGTGCCGCGGTTCCCATGATCAACGCATTGCAGCAGATGCGCGATATCGGGATCGTTCCCCCGTATAAAGGATAAATAAAGAAGATATATTCCACCCGGGTACTGCACCCGGATGGAATATATGCTTTCCGCAAAAACTTTAACCGCCACAAAACCCGCTTTCGATATTGCTTATCATGCTTAGTTTTGTGGCGTTACGCCATAGAAAAGGAGGCGCGTGATGGAATTTTCGTTTATTGCACCCATGAAAACAGTTTTTAAAAGCGGCGCGCTCGACGATATCGGCCAGTATATCGGCGGATACGGGAAAAGGTTTTTAATCGTTATCGATCCTGTTTTCGAGAAGAACGGCACGCTTGCGAAGGTACAGGCGCAGCTCGATTCTCTTGGAATCGCCTATACCTGTTATCTCGGCGTTGTTGGGGAGCCCGACGTTTCATATGTGGACGATGCTTCTGAGCAGGCGCGTGCATTCGGATGCGACGCCGTGCTGTCCATCGGCGGCGGAAGCTCGATCGATGTCGGGAAGGCTGCGGCAGGGGTCATCACCAACGGCGGGCACGTGAAGGAATATCTCGAGTTTGTGGGCACAGGCCGAAAGGTGGAAAATCCGCCGCTGCCCTTTATTGCGATGCCAACCACAGCAGGGACCGGCGCGGAGGTGACCAAAAACGCGGTCATAGGCTCCAAGAAAGAGCACTTCAAGCGCAGCATGCGCGACGATCAGCTTATCGCGAACCTGTGCATACTGGATCCGCAGCTCTGCGTGAGCGCGCCCCCGAAAGTCACGGCCATAGCAGGTATAGACGCTATGACGCACCTGATGGAAGCATACGCCACGTGGAAAGCGAACCCTATGACCAAGGCGCTCGCGCTGCAGGGGCTTGAGCTGGCGGGGCGCTATCTCAAGAGGGCCTATGACAACGGCGAGGATCTGGAGGCAAGGGAAGGCATGTCACTGGCCGCGTACCTGGGAGGCATATCTTTTTCAAACAGCGGTCTGGGCGCGGCACACGGCCTGGGCATGGCAATCAACATCTATTATCCTGTGCCGCACGGTTTTGGCGTAGGCGTTACACTGCCCTACGTCATGGAAATCAACGCACAGGGCAATCCGACGCTGTATGACGCGGTCGGCGAGGCGTTTGCCGGCAAGCGGTTTGATCAGCCGGGAGAGGGCACGAAAGCGGCAATTCAGTTTATTAAGGACCTCAATGCCCATATCGGCATACCGGCGGACCTCAAAGAGCTGGGCGTTACAGAGGAACTTGCCGAGACCATGGGCAGGGAGTGCTTCGGCAGCAGCATGAGCGGCAACCCCGTCCAGCTCACCGGCGAGGAGTGGGGAGACCTTTTCAAGCGGCTGATGTAGCCGGATCACTAAAATAACGAATGATTTGAAGCATGCCCCGTATGTGTATACCGGCAAAATGGGTGTGCTGCGGGGAAACACGGGACGGAAAAGTTTTGCTTAATCTCCCGCGCAACTATGGGGCATGCTCAATATTACTCCATAAAACAAATGTTTACCGTATGGCTTGGCGGCTCAATCCGAATCGGGAGGTGGATGGAGGTTATCAGCGATCACTTGGAGGCAACAGGCTGAACCGTAAATAAAAGTCGTCCGGTTCAGCGCCAAAAGCTTATGGTTGGAATGGCAGAACCTGGGAAGTCAGATTTAAAAGACACAAACCGTGTATTAAAGAAAGGAGCTATGAAAATGGGTAAATACCTTGCGGGTATCGACGGAGGTACCATGGGTGTACGTTGCGTTATCGTGGACGAGCAGGGCAGAGAGGTCAGCAGCGCATATTTCGAGACGCCGACTTTTTATCCGAAGCCGGGTTGGGTTGAGCAGCGCGCCGAGGACTTCATGGATCTGGCCGTGAAATCGACGGCGGCGGCTATTGCCAAAGGCAACCTGAAGGGCGAGGACATCGCCGCGGTGAGCTTCACCAACATGCGCTCCACCTTCGTTCCCGTGGACAAGGACGGCAACTTCCTGCACAACATTTTCATCTGGCAGGACCTCAGAGGCGTCGAGATGTTCCCCTGGATGGAAGAGCGCATGGCCATGTACGGCATGGACTGGGCAGAGCTGTATAAAATAAGCGGGTTCCCGAAGGGCGCCGTGTGGCCGTCCAGCAAGGTCTACTGGTTCAAGAAGCATCATCCCGACCTCTATGAAAAGACCTACAAGATGGTCACGCCGCAGGCGCTGCTTATCAGGGCAATGGGCGCGAGGGACGACTGGTATGATGACGAAGCCGATGCCAACTGGTGGCAGATCTGTAATGCCGACACCTTCGAATATGACCCCAAGCTGGCAGAAGTGTTCGACGTCGACATTAACAAGTATCCGAAGAACTACAAGTCCTGCGTCCAGGTGGGCCAGGTTCCCAAGGATATCGCCGAGAAGACCGGCCTGAAGGAAGGCACGCCCCTTATTATGGGCGGCGGCGACCAGCAGTGCGGCGCGATTGGCGTCGGCAACGTGCGGGCCGGACTCGCTTCCATATGTCTGGGCACGGCAGGACTTTGCATCGGTTATTCCGATGTTCCGGTACGCCACCCCAGCGCAGCCTGCCACATTCTCGGGCACCCGGGCACCGGCCACTGGACGATGGAAGGCCACGCCAGCGCGGCAGCCAGTGCATTCAGGTGGGTCAAAAACACGATCAGCGATATCGAGGTCGGCGCATCGAACCTCCTCGGCGTAGATGTGTACGAACTGCTCACGGCGCAGGCTGCGAAATCCATTCCGGGCGCCAAGGGCGCGATCTTCTTCCCGTGGCTTGCCGGCGAAGCCTGCCCGTACTATGAGGATAAGGCAAGGGCCGCCTTTATCGGCATGACGCTTGCGCATACGAAGGCCGACCTGTACCGTGCGGCGATGGAAGGAATCTGCTTCGAGATGAAGCAGATGCTCGAAGCGCTCAAGCTGGGCGGCTTGAAACCGTTTGAGCTGCTGCGCGTCACCGGCGGCGCCGCGCGCTCCGACGTGTGGAACCAAATCCAGGCCGACATTTACGGCAGCGTAGTCGAGACCGTGGAAGTCAGCGAGGCGACCGCTCTGGGCGCCGCGATGCTGGCGGCTGTGGGCGTGGGCATGTATAAGGACGTCGTGGAAGCCGAGAAGAACATGGTCCACGTCGACAAGAGGTTCGAGCCCATTCCCGCGAACGTCAAGACCTACGAAGAGCTTTTCGCAGTGTTCAATGATGGCTTTAATGATCTGAGGGCGAAGTTCTTCCCGGGCATCGTGAAGTTCCAGGCCGAGCATCACTAAGAATCAGCGGCATAACCGGTGTTGGCGTGTCTCCACCCCACTCCAGCACAAAAATATGGCGGGAGGGCGTTTGCCCTCCCGTATACTTTTGGGATATTTCCTGTTTTGGTTTTACATTGAGGCGCGCACTTTGGGCACGTATCTGCTATAATCGTAGCTAAAGTATGTAAACGGGGGTTGTCCGTTGGAAGGAAAGATCGGGCTGTTTTCATACGGGACCTTAAAGGAACCTGAAATACAAGAAATACTGTTCGGGCAGCAGGTCGAAATGGAAAAGGCCGTCCTTATAAACTGGAGGGTCTATTGCGGCAGCGACGGGTATTTTTTCGTCAGGGGGGAGACAGGGTATTCAGTCGAAGGATGTATCCTTGTTTTATCGGAGGAACAGCTTCACATAGCCGACCGGTGGGAGGAGGTCCCGAGCTATATCAGGATAAGTACATGCGCATATCTGGAAGACGGGAGCGCCTGCGAAGTCTGGGTCTACGCAAAGCCGGATGAACAGGGAGAACCCGCGGAGCATGCGTGGCGTTCAGGCGTTGCGATAGAACGGGTTATTGCGGAGGCAAAGGAACTGAAAAGACGCCTGAAAATATCAAGGGAAAATCAAAAACTGGGCGACAATACGAACAGATAAATGAAACGGAGGTGCTTTATAAATATGATACGTGCTGCAATCATTACGGCAAGCGACAAAGGGCATAAAGGGGAGCGGGAGGATAAAAGCGCGCAGGTGATCATGGGTATGATCAGCGAAATAGCGCAGGTGGAGCATTATGTTGTATTGCCCGATGAGCGAAAGGTGCTCGCGGACGAGATGCGAAGCCTTGCAGAAAGAGGCGTGGAGCTTATCCTCACCACCGGCGGGACAGGCTTTTCACCGCGCGACGTAACACCCGAGGCCACGCGCGACGTCATTGAAAGAGAGGTTCCGGGCATACCGGAAGCCATGCGCGCAAAAAGCCTGGCAATCACTTCCCGCGCCATGCTCACGCGCTCCGTCGCCGGCATCGTGGGACAGACGCTCATCATCAACCTGCCCGGCAGCCCCAAGGCCGTTGCGGAGTGCCTGGAGGTGGTCCTGCCCGCGCTCGCGCACGGCATAGAGATACTCACCGGGCGCGGCGGAGAGTGTGCGCGTACGTAGGTTACAATAACCGGTTTTACCTATGGGCGCCGGACAAGCAGAACGAAGAGGGCGGAATTCCGGTCCACAAATAGCATGCGTTATATGCAGTAATGAAGCAATTGTTGTAAATCTTTTGCACGCGGCGGAATATCATGATTTCAGGGGTGGCAGAACTGGAGGATGATTCCAAAGAATACCGGGCGTCAGCTGCGTTGCAGGCGTTGACAAGGATGCGCAAATACACTAGAATAATGGTACGCTCCCTTTGATAAGGGGGCGAGATTATGACTTAAAATCCTGGGGTGTTGGTTACGCTTAGGTTTAATTCCCACATTGTGAATTTGGGAGCAACTGTCCGGTGCAGGATGTCATGCCCTATAATGGAGGGAAGGCTGATGGCTCAGGCGGAGCACCCACCTGCCTTGAGGCGGGTAATTAAATCCGAGTGAACGGCACCGCGGGATTTTTTGTTTTTTTTGTTGACACCACTGTACTTTTTTTGCTACAATACCGAGTGGTTTGAACTGCGAAGCGGAATAGTGTAACGGTAGCACCTACGACTCTGACTCGTATTGTCTAGGTTCGAATCCTAGTTCCGCTGCCAAACGGATCCCCGAAATCGTGTTGCTTTCGGGGATTTCTCTGTTTTTTAATGTTCAAATTCAAAGGGCGCGACGGATGGTTTTGCAACTAAACCGTATTGAGGAATCCAGAGCGGTATACGGTTGTTTAGCGCGCCAAATTAATCCCGTTGCCCCGCCTTCGCCCGATTACGACAAACGTATCGTCTTACATGCAGCAATTGACATTAAAATCAATATATACTAAAATCAAAGTGTTTGGGGTCTGGTTTGCGGGTAACACTTGGGGGGTAAGGTTGGGACGGGCCTATGCTGTATAGAAAAATCATCAAAAGGGTTATCGATAAGCTCGTTGCGTTTTGTGCATTGGTTTTGTTTGTGCCGTTCTATATTGCCATAGCGGCAGCACTGAAGATCGATTCCGAAGGTCCGGTATTGTTCAAGCAGGAGAGGGTAGGGTACCGGAAAAAAACCTTCAAGGTTTACAAGTTCCGCACAATGCGCACGGATGCGCCGAAATACAGCCCCACGCGCGACCTTGGAAACCCTCATCTGTATATTACGAAAGTAGGAGGGTTTTTAAGGAGGACCAGCCTGGACGAGTTCCCGCAATTGCTGAATGTGCTCAAGGGGGAAATGAGCATCATAGGCCCCCGGCCGGTGGTTTGGAATGAAACGGATTTAATTTGCGAGAGGGATAAACGGCGTGTATATGAAAAAGTTTATCCGGGGATCACAGGGCTTGCCCAAATACGGGGACGCGACGCCGTCGGCGTCAAGCAAAAGGCGAGATACGACGCTATTTACGCTGATAAGATCAGTTTCGGGGCGGATCTTTTCATCTTCTGGAAAACGATTGTTTCGGTGCTAAAAAAGGAAGGGATTTTTGAAGGCGATTCTGTGGAAACAAGCGTCAGAAATCTTAGAGTAATATATAACGAGAAAAAAACAGGATGTACCCGAACGGAGCCGGACGAAACGGCATATGAAAACAAAGCATCCGACAGGGCCTCATTATAACCGGAATCTCCATTAATCCAAAAGAAGGACAAAAACACAAAATGCAAAAAATCTGGTTGGATATCACGAATTCCCCGCATGTTATCTTTTATAATCCCATTATTCAAAAGCTGAAAGCGCGCGGGTATGAAGTAGTCGTTACGGCAAGGGAATACGCGCAGACAAAGGGTTTATTGGAACTGTTTGAAATAGAGCATCATATGATTGGCAGGCACCGGGGGAAAAGCAAGCTCAAGAAACTAATGGGCTTGTTCGAAAGATCGAACACGTTGTATAAATTCGGCAAGGATAAGAATTTTGACGCGGCGGTCAGCATGGGCTCGCAGGATCTGATGATAGCGGCCAGAAGACTGAAGATACCGCATATGACATTGTTTGATTATGAATACAGTTTCGGCCACCATATCAGTTTCCGGTTAAGCAGGTTTATACTCTCGCCTGCGGGTGTGCCGGAGAAGGTCCTGAAAAAATTCGGCGCAAAGGACAAAGTCGTCTTTTATCCCGGGTTGAAGGAACAGTTTTATATCGGATATTATTTGGATTTGTACAATAAGAAATATGACGCGAAGCATAATCCGATAACGCAAGTGCTAGACGTCGACGAAAAAAGGGTCATCATCGTGATGAGGCCGGAGGCAACCCAGGCGCATTACCAGACAAACAAGAATACGCTGAGCTTTGATTTATTGGAGTATCTGGATAATCATGAGAAAAACCCGGTGATTATCGTACTGCCGCGCGTAGAGTCCCAGAAGCAGGAATATGTTGCAAAAGGGTATAAAAACGTCATTATACCTGAAAAAGTCATCAACGGGATCGATCTTGTCGCTTCCTGCGACCTTGTCATCGGTGCGGGCGGAACGATCAACCGTGAAGCCGCCGCTGTCGGAACGCCGGTCTATACGATTTTTCAGGGCGGTCAGATGTGCGCGGTAGATACTATGTTGATTGCAACGAAACGCATGGTGAATATACAGGATAAAAATGATTTTGATAAGATAATCATTGAGAAGAAAAAGGCTGTACCGCAATGTCAGGGCGAAGATAATTCCGAGATTTATTTAGAGATGGTAGAGAGGCTTATAAATGAGAGAAACAAGTAATGTACAGCAGAAAGCAATATGGGTCCTTATCGTTTTTTTGTTTATTCAACCAATAATTGATGTAATCACATCTTTTCTTGTGAGATATACGGATTTCAGCCTGACTATCGGTATGATCATCAGGATTGCTTTTTTATTGTTAGCTGTTTATTATTGTCTGTTTATGAGCAAATCAAGATACAAGAAATATGTTATCTGGTATTCTGTGGGTGTTGTTGCATTTTCATTGGTTTATCTTCTGTATATGGTTTCCGAAAAAAATTCTTCCGTTCTGTTCCTGGAACTGAAATCACTTGCAAAAAGCTTTTATTTCCCCATGTTGCTGCTGTGTTTGATACCTGTTCTGGATGACCAGGAAAAGAGCTTTGATCCAAAATACATTGTTATAACCGTACTTGCATATGTGGGGCTGATATTACTCGCTATTGCTACGGGGACTGACTTTATTAGTTACGGCAGTGGGAAATTAGGCACTTCGGGGTGGTTTTTCGCAGCAAATGAAACAGGAACCATTGTGGGAATATTGTTCCCTGTTGTGGTTTTATATATTATTAACGCTCTCGATGCTGCATGCAGTATAAAAAAACTCATTACTGCCCTTATCATCATAACAGTATATGGAGTTATTTCTTTAAATATCGGAACAAAAGTCCCTATGCTGTGTATACTTATTACCTTTGGGATGCTGCTTCTCATCCATATAATAAGAATGTTTATATCGGAAAAGAAAAAAAGTTCAGCCATTATTTCAATAGTTTCTTTAGCAATGATCATATTAACAATTGCTGTGTTGCCTTACACGGCATCCGGCAAAAATTTATCCAATCACATGGCTTCCGTCAATGTGCACGGAATTAGTGATTTTTTTGGTGATGGTACGTCGAGCGATAACGCTGGACCTGATCCTACTAATGTCATTTTCAGCAGCAGGGATATTTATCTTGAAAAAACGGCAGAGGAGTTCGAAAAGGATTCGGCGTTGCGAAAAATACTTGGTTTGGGGTCTACAGTAATCAAGGATAATCAAATACAAACGTATAAAAGCATAGAGATGGATTTTTACACCGTTTTCTATCAGTTTGGGATCCTGGGTTTTATCATTTATTTTATCCCTGTGCTGATCATTTTTGCAAGGATTGCATTTGCTGCAATCAAGAGATGCAGAGAGAGTATTGCCAGTGATATAACGATGGGGTATATTGTAGGATTAATCCTGAGCCTGGGGATTGCATATATCGCAGGCCATGTGCTGACCGCTCCGGCAGTAAGCGTGTATGTCGCTCTTTTGGCTGCTTGCCTTTTCATTTCGTTTGCCAGAAAGAAAAAGGCGGGTGCACCGGTTAATGAAGGAGAGAGCATATGAAAAAATATCTGGTCGTCACGCCGGGTTACCCCAGCGGTACGCATAAATACAGCAACGCTTTCGTACATGCCAGAGTAAGGAACTACATTGCGGAAGGCCTGAACGTGGAAGTTTTTTCGGTTGACAGGAAACCCTTTGCGAGGCGAAGGCATGGTGCGAAATATGTTTATGAGGCGGTGAGCGTAGAACAGGGAAACGTAAAAGAGCTTGCGGAGAGAATAAAAAAAGAAAAATATGAGAAGATACTCATTCATTACGGTCTGAAAAGGGTCGTTTCGGCCGTAATCAAAGCGGCACCCAAAACACCCCTTATCATATGGTTCCACGGTGTCGATATCATTGCCTGGCACAGGAGACTGTATAATTTGCGATTTAAAAACGTAATCAAATTTGCGGGCTATACGTTGCTCAACACATTGCAAAGGGTTTTTTTGCATCGGGCCATCAAGAAACACGGCGATACTATCCATTGCGTGTTCGTATCAGACTGGCTCAAAAGCGTTGCGGAGAGGGACATTCATTCCATAGGCAAGATAAAGCATTACAGCGTGATCCCTAATATCATTGATGAAAAGGTATTTCCCTATCGGCAGAAAAAAGAGGACGACAGACTAAGGATATTGACCATACGGTCGTTTGAATCAAAGAAATATGCCAATGACTTAACTGTTAAAGCGATTCAGGAACTTGCGAAAAAACCGTTTTTTAATGAGCTGAAGTTTACGTTTTGTGGTGACGGCAGGCTTTGGAAAAGTACGGTTAAGCCGTTGAAACAATACCCGAACGTACAGCTGCAAAGAAGGTTCTTCAGCCATAGTGAAATCGTTGAATTGCATGCACAAAACGGCGTCATGCTGATGCCCTCCTATCAGGATACGCATGGCATTTCCACATGCGAGGGCATGAGCAGCGGCCTGGTGCCCATATCCTCAAACAACTCGGCTATCCCTGAATACGTACCGGATTCATGCGGATACTTGGCCGATAATTACATGGATCTTGCCGAGGCCGTTGAAGACCTGTATAATAACCCCGAAAAGTTCCTGGAATATTCAAAGAAGGCCTCCGATTTCATCCACAACAAGTGTGGGGTTGCTGTCGTGATAAAAAGAGAGATCGAACTTATCAAAAAATGCTAGCTTATTATGCTTGTCAACCGGAGTATTAAATATGGATAAAAGAATGATAATGATGTCAAATCTGGATTTATGGTCCATAGGCGAGGGGAAAGGGGCGCCATCGTTTTACAATACAGTGAAGGCCTATGTTGATAATGGCTGGGATGTTACGCTGATTCAGCCATTCAGCAGGTACAGGAAGACTTATAACGTTGCCGGATGCAGCATGGTCAAATTTAATCACACTGTATTCGACTTTTTCAATAGAATACCAAAAGTTCGCTTCTTTGCAAGGTTTATTGCATCACCCGTTTTAACAAGCCGTTTTTATAAAACGGCAGCAAAAATTATTAATGAAAATAAAGGCGGGTGCGTTCTTTACGCCTACGAGGTCGATGCCGTTATGCCGGGTAAAAAGCTGAGCAGCAAATATCATCTGCCATTGATAACGAGGTTTCAGGGTACGATACTCAAAGACTTTAAGGACACAAGGCTTCAGCGGATTCGGAAGTTCAACCACTATAAGGCTTTGGAACTAAAAAGCGATATGATCATTATGACCGATGATGGTACGGAAGGGGACAAGGTATTACAACGTCTGGGCAACAAGACCGAAAAGATATTTTTCTGGAAGAACGGTCAGGACATACCCCTAAACGAAAGCTTTTTTGATACAAGGAACGCCGTCCGCGATCAACTCGAAATATCCCGGACAGCACCGGTGTTGCTGACTGTGTCAAGGCTCCAAAATTGGAAAAGGGTTGACCGCGCCATTAATGCTATGCCGGATGTATTGAAGCGTTTTCCTGATTGTAAGCTGGTAATAGTCGGCGGCGGCGAGGAATATGAAAATCTGAAGAGCCTTGCGGAAAAGACGGGCGTTCAGGACAGCGTAATATTTACGGGCCCTGTTGAGCAAAAAGACGTGTGGAAATATTACAGCTGTGCGGACATATTTCTTTCATTATACGATCTGAGTAATCTTGGGAATCCGTTGATGGAAGCTATGCGATACGGAAAGGCGATTATAACGCTTAATATCGGCGAGACGTATAAGGTGATTGAAAATGAAGTAAACGGTATATTACTCAAGCAGGAGCCGTTCGATGTTTCATCGGCAATTGTCCGTTTATTGACGGACAAAAAGCTGAAAAACATGCTGGGGGAAAACGCAAAGGAATATGCAAAACGGAACTTTTGGAGCTGGGAAGAAAGAATGAAGGCGGAAGTTGATGCGGTTAATGCTTTGAGGGAAGATTTTTAGGGGATACCTCCCCGCAGAACGAGTGTTGTCGGAATCTTTCCGAGTCCGGATTCATACTTGCGGCTGGTAACGACATACCTCCTAGAATATGCCGAGGACTAGGGTCAGCCTCACGCGCGTATCTCAGTCCGCAAGCCCTTCAGGTACTGCTGCAAAAAGCAGCTTGATTCATTTTCGGATTCCCCCAAATTGCGAACTTCTCGTGACACGGTCTAAGACGGAAGACTGTAAGTTTTGTTAAAGCCTAAAAAAAGATCAATCCCAGTTTTATACTCAAACCGGGATTGATCTTTTATTGATGAAAGATTCATCATCACTCACAAATGTTTTGTATAGAAGAATCGTGAAGCCATGGGATTGCAGCATAATGGTTATTGCTGATTTCCTGAACTTTTTCTATCCATTGGGCTTCTGCCTGAGAGCGGGCACAGAGAACGCCGTCTTCCGTATTAGCCATGGATAAGCTTTGATTGATCACCCACCATTTATTGTTGATACCTGCTCTTTGTAAATCTTCACGAAGACGGCAAGCTTCATAAACAGGGGTTGCCTCGGGTAGCGTTACAATGACAACCTCCGTTTGTTTTTCATCTCTCAGTCTGGGAAGCAGCTTTTGCACGGATAGCGGCATTTCGCCTTTGGTGCGCTGAACCTCTCTGTGGTAACTCTGCGTTGAATCGAGCAAAAGCAAGGTGTGCCCTGTCGGAGCAGTATCAATGATCACCACTTCGTTCTCGGCTTTGTCAACAATTTCTGCAAAGGCTCTGAAAACGGCAATTTCCTGTGTGCAAGGAGCTCTGAGGTCTTCTTCTATATAGGCAAGATCATTAGCGCTCATGGTTTCACTGGCCCTGTTCAATATTTCCGCTTTGTACTTTTCGAGTTCTTCTTTTTCATCGATTTTGCTTAATGTGATGTTTGGGGTGCTGTTAATAAAATATTCAAGATGATTCGCCGGGTCGGTTGACGTCAAATGCACTTTAACACCATTTTTGGCAAGAGAATAAGCGACGGAGGCAGCGATGGTGGTCTTTCCTACGCCCCCTTTCCCCATTACAAATACTACCTTTTTTCCTGATTCCCGGATATCTTGAATGAGCGCTTTCAGGCTTGGAATATTGATCTTTATATCATTATCACCCGATAAACGATACACATCTTCTTTAAAAAAGGCTCGTATCTTTTCAAGCCCTTGAATGCTATACGAACGGAGCGGTAGCGTATAGGTGCGAAGCATTTTTATCCTTGCCGGCATATTTGCTAAAGCTTCCCGTTGCTTTTTGAACAGTTGCTCAGATATTTGATCGGTTGTTTCATTTAAAACGCCGTTGATAATGAGGAGCTGGTTGTGTATCCCTAAATCCGAAAGTTCTCCACTGGAGCGTTCGGCCTCTAAAAGTGGTGTTTTCTCAGGACGCGATACTAAAATGAGCGTAGTCTTTTTGGGGTCTGCTAAATTCTTAACCACATTTTCATAAACATTCTTTTTGTGGCCTAGTCCGGACAGCTGGCCAATTTTTGTCATGCCATGAGAGCTTTCGTTGATATAATTGCTCCAAGCTGACGGAAGCTGAAGGAATCTTAAGGTATGGCCTGTTGGGGCAGTGTCAAAAATAATATGATCATACTTTTCGGACAATTCTTTGTTTGCAATAAAGTTGGAAAACTGGTCAAAAGCTGCGATTTCAACGGTGCAGGAGCCCGAAAGCTGTTCCTCCATGTTGGAGATCACAGCATCCGTGAATTTCCCCCTGTAAGGATTAATTATCGACTCTCTATATTCTCTTGCTGTTTCTTCGGGATTCAAGTTCGCTACGATAAGTCCATCCGCGCCCGCAATCGGTACGCCTTTTCCGTCAAGTTCGGTGTTGAAAACATCCTGAAGATTGGATGCTGGGTCAGTGCTGATAAGTAAGACTTTTTTTCCTTTATCAACTAAGTTGACGGAAACGGCACAAGCGATCGATGTTTTCCCAACTCCGCCTTTTCCAGTAAAAAACATATATTTGGTTAGGTTTATTGTATCAAGGTCGAACGTATTATACATTTTTATAGCTCCTGACTGTATTTTACTTAAGCCAGCGGTCACTTCGTCGGAAGGGTGACGCCAAGCAGTACGGACAGTTCCTCATTTGACGGATATTCTTTTGTCTTGAAGACCTTGCCATCAACTAGGGTTGCGGGCAATGCGTCCATACCCTCTGTTTGCAATAGGCTCATTATGGCTTCGTTTTCCATATAAACCTGCGGCTCCCGGGATGAATTATAACGAATAATCTCCATCCCCTTTTCCTCGAGCGTTCTGACGAGAGCAGTAAACCTTAATTCCTCGGGGTTGATGGCCGGGCTACAGCATATAGCTGGATCGAATACTTCAACTTTTTTCACTTACAGCAGCTCCTTTTAATTTTGTGAACGCTATGGCAAATTTGTAGAATCAATTAGAAAATCCGTAGCATTGACCGTTTCGTTTTTTGATAGAATTTCATGCAAGACCTCTATCGCTTTTTGGATATTCTCCAGATTTAATGAGTAATACATCCATTTGCCTTCACGACGTGAATCCACCAGACCTGATCTACATAATACTTTCATATGGTGAGAAAGGGTTGATTGTACAATATGTAGATCTTCCAAGATTGTACAAGCGCAGTGTTCACAGCATGAAATTTTATCCAGAATAATTAATCGGTTTGGATCGGATAAAGCCTTAAACATTGCCGAATTCTTCACATATTTATTGTCCACAGCGCACCTCACATTCATATTTATCGATATGTTAGCAGTATATTTATCATATAGATGAATGTCAATATGTAATCCAAAAAAATAATTGCTTTATGATTATTATATGAAACTGCATCGCAAAATGATATCGCTCTAGTTTTTTGTTCCGACTGGTCGAAAAATTTTTTCGGATTTTTGATATTGAATTTGCCAAAACTGCTCTTCCCATTCGTGCTATTTAGTGAAAGCCAAAACTAACTACGCTACCATATTTTCCGTTTGGCTTCTGTGCGGTGTTGCCCTAAATTGCGCAAATTTATGATACCTTATCCAAACAAATGATTGATTAATTCTTTATATGCGGTATAATCTATCTTTAGATATTACTTTAATGCGAGAAAAGGAAAACAAATGAAAATCCTGACAGTAGTCGGTGCCCGTCCTCAGTTCATCAAGGCGGCGCCGTTTTCAATGGTATTCAGGCAGCGGAACGAGGAAATCCTGGTGCATACGGGGCAGCACTATGACACAAATATGTCCGATGTATTCTTTAATGAACTGCAGATTCCAAAGCCGGATTACAATTTAGGCGTCGGCTCAGGCAGTCACGGCGCCCAGACCGGGCGGATGCTGGAGAAGATAGAGGAGCTGCTTCTGAAAGAAAAGCCGGACGGCGTACTCGTGTACGGCGACACGAATTCCACGCTGGCCGGGGCGCTTGCCGCCAGCAAGCTCCACATCCCCGTATTCCACATCGAGGCGGGCCTGAGAAGCTACAATATGCGCATGCCCGAAGAACAGAACAGGGTTCTCACAGACCACATATCCAGCCTGCTCTTCTGCCCTACCCAAACAGCGGTAGACAATCTCAAAAAAGAAGGCGTCATAAAAGGCGTACAGAACACCGGTGACATCATGTACGATGCTGTCCTGCGCAATATAGGGCTGTCGCGTCAACGTTATACGGGCAATGCCTGGCTTGACGAATTGCGCAGCGCAAACGGAAACATCCCTGATCTGAGCGAAAAAAACTATTACCTTGCAACCATCCATCGGGCGGAGAATACGGATGAGACGAACAAACTGTCCGCGATAATCAGGGCCTTTGCAGAACTGGATAAACCTGTGCTGCTGCCTCTTCATCCGCGCACGCGCAAACTGCTCGGCACACTTAATGCGCCAACCGACAATATCATCATTATTGAACCCGTGGGTTACCTATTAATGCTGTATCTTACGGCGAACGCCTATATGGTGCTTACCGACTCGGGCGGGCTTCAAAAGGAAGCGTATTTCCTGAAAACACCGTGTACAACCCTGCGGGATCAGACGGAATGGGTGGAAACGCTTGAAGACGGATGGAACGTGCTTGCGGGGATCGAGGCCGCGGATATTGTTCAAAAGGCCGCAAGACCGCTTGAGTGTCTGAAGTTTTCTCAGCCGTTATCGTTCGGTAACGGCCATGCAGCGGAGCATATCACCCAAGCGATCGAAGATGGAGGCGAAATACAATGAGTGATCTTAAACAAAAAATTATAGATAAAACCGCGACCCTCGGTGTGGTCGGACTGGGCTATGTGGGCCTGCCGCTCGCCGTGGAAAAAGCCAAGGCAGGCTATAAAACGATCGGTTTCGATGTGCAGAAAGAAAAAGTGGACATGGTCAATGCGGGCCGGAATTATATTGGCGACGTGGTCAACGAGGACCTGGAAGCGATCGTAAGGTCCGGGCTGCTTTCGGCCACTACCGACTTTACCAGGGTAGCGCAGGCGGACTGCGTATGCATATGCGTCCCGACGCCGCTCGATGACCACCAGCAGCCGGATATCAGCTATGTCAGGGCTTCCGCGCAAAGCATCGTACCCAATATGCATAAGGATATGCTGATCATACTCGAATCCACAACATATCCGGGGACCACCGAGGATCTGTTGAAGCCTATCCTTGAGACCTCCGGCCTGAAGTGCGGTGAAGATTTTTATCTGGCCTTTTCTCCCGAGCGTGTTGACCCTGGCAACCTGTTATACAAGACCAAAAACACGCCCAAGGTGGTAGGCGGCGTGACGCCCGCGTGCACGGAAGTAGCTGCGACACTGTATGAGAGCATACTGGCCGCGCCGATACACCGCGTATCCAGCCCGTCCGTTGCCGAAATGGAAAAGATACTGGAAAACGTGTACAGGAATATCAACATTGGCCTTGTAAATGAACTGGCGATCCTGTGTAATAAAATGGGAATCAACATATGGGAGGTCATCGATGCCGCAAAGTCAAAGCCGTACGGTTTCCAGGCCTTCTATCCCGGGCCGGGCCTTGGCGGGCATTGCATCCCGCTAGACCCGTATTATCTGTCCTGGAAAGCGCGTGAATATGGCTTCCACACGTCAATGATAGAGGCTTCCATGATGATCAACGACAGGATGCCGGAATACTGTGTGGAGAGGGCGGCAAAGATACTGAACCGCTTTAAAAAGGCGCTGAACGGATCGACGGTACTGGTTCTGGGCGTAGCGTATAAGCAGGACATAGACGATTACAGGGAAAGCCCGGCGCTCAGGGTCATTGAAGAACTCCATAAAACAGGGGCCGAGGTCAAATATTTCGATCCGTTCGTTCCTGAATACCGCAAACATGGGAAAACTGTGAAAGGGGAACCCGAGCTTACTGCCGGGCTGCTTGAATCCGCCGACCTGGTTTTTATTGCGACCGCGCATACGAATATCGATTATGAATTTGTCGGGCGGCATGCGGCGGTTATTCTCGATACCAAGAATGCGATGAAAGATGTTCAAAACAAGGCGAACATAGAGCTGTTGTAAAAGGGGGAAGCAATGCGTATAAAACTTGCCATCATCGGATGCGGGAATATATCGGTCAATCATATAGCCGCTGCACTGGACAACCGCTTGGACCTGGTTGCCTTATGCGATATTTCCCCGGCCAACATTGAGGATAAGCTTAACAGATTCGATTTGACAGGCCGGGTAAAAACGTATCATGATTACAATGTGATGTTTGATCATGAGCAAATCGACCTTGTGACCGTTGCGACATCGAGCGGGAGCCACGCAAGAATCGCTCTGGACTGTATTGAAAGAGGCTGCAGCGTGATCGTTGAAAAGCCACTCGCCCTGTCATTAGAAGATGCCGACGCGATTATCGCAAGGGCAAAGGAAAAGCGGGTCAAGGTCTGCGCCTGCCACCAGAACCGCTTTAACAGGTCCATACAAAAAATCAGGGAAGCAATCGAAGCGGGACGCTTCGGCAGGCTGTTCCACGGGGTTGCCAATATCCGGTGGAACCGCGGCCCGCAGTATTACACGCAGGCGCCCTGGCGCGGGACCTGGGAGCATGACGGCGGCGCTCTGATGAACCAGTGCATCCACAATATCGACCTTCTGCGTTGGATGATGGGGAACGAGATCACGGAAGTGACGGGTATTGTGGACAATTTGAACCACGAATATATCGAATCGGAAGATCTGGGGATTGCAATGATAAAATTCGCAAACGGCAGCTATGGTTTGATTGAGGGTACTACGAATGTGTATCCGAGGAACCTGGAAGAAACCCTGTATATATTCGGGGAGAAGGGCACGGTCAAGGCCAGCGGCAAATCGGTGAACATCATCGAGGAATGGCGTTTTGCCGACGGGCTGGACGACCCTGACGAAATAAAGGCAAAATATCACGAGAATCCGCCAAATGTGCCCGGTTATGCCCACAACCCCCTGTACGCCGATGTGATCGGCGCGCTCGAAAACGGCAGGGAGCCGTATATTACGGCCGAAGACGGGCGGCGCGCGCTGGAGCTTGTGCTGGCGATTTACAAGTCGGCATTTGAAGGAACAAGCGTAAAGCTGCCTTTGACTAAATGCGCTACCTCGGACTTTAAAGGAAGGTTCAGATAGATGAGTTATTTTGTGCATGAAAGCAGCTACATTGATGACGGCGTTACGATTGGCGACGGAACGAAAATCTGGTTTTTCTGCCATATCCAGAAGGGCGCGGTAATCGGAGAAAACTGTTCCCTCGGGCAAAACGTCAATGTATCGAACAATGTGAAGATAGGCAACGGCGTGAAGATCCAGAACAACATATCGGTGTATGAAGGCGTCGAACTGGAGGACTATGTTTTCTGCGGTCCTTCCGTTGTGTTTACCAATGACCTGACGCCCCGTTCAAAATATCCCAAAGGCAGCGCCGGATACCTCAAAACTCTTGTCAAATGGGGCGCTTCCCTGGGAGCCAACGCCACCATCGTATGCGGCAAAACGATTGGAAGATGCGCGTTTGTTGCGGCGGGCGCGGTGGTTACGAAAGACGTTAAGGATCATGCGATAGTGGCGGGCGTTCCGGCGAGACAGATCGGCTGGGCCTGCGAATGCGGCGAAAAACTGCAGGGTGATTTAAAATGTAGCCATTGCGGCAGAGCGTATGAGGAATATGACGGCGGATTGAAAGAGAGTGTATAAAATGCAATTCAGAGATTTAAAAAAACAATACCAGGTTTTAAAAGAAAAGATCGACAGCGCCATACTGGAGGTTGCAGCCTCGAGCGCGTTTATTATGGGCAAACAGGTAAAAGACCTTGAAGCAGCTCTTGCCGAATACGTAGGGGTGAGGCATTGCATCAGCTGTGCAAATGGAACGGATGCGCTGACGCTCGCCTTGATGGCCTGGGATATTGGCAAGGGTGACGCCGTGTTCGTGCCCGATTTCACTTTTTTCGCCTCGGCGGAAGTCGTATCCTTCGCGGGCGCCACGCCGGTCTTTGTCGATATTGATGCGGACACCTTCAATATCAATACCGTTATGCTGGAAGAAAGCGTAGAGAAAGTGATCGCAGAAGGACGGCTGGCTCCCAAAGCCGTTATCCCGGTTGATTTGTTCGGGCTGCCGGCAAACTATCCTGAAATCAAGAAGATAGCTAAGAAGTACGGCATCCTTATCCTGGAGGACGGTGCGCAGGGATTCGGCGGGAGCATCAACGGGAAGAAAAACTGCAGCTTCGGCGATATTTCCACTACATCGTTTTTCCCGGCAAAGCCTTTGGGCTGTTACGGCGACGGCGGCGCCGTCTTTACCGACAATGATGCGTGGGCGGATGCCATGAACTCGTTCAGGCTGCACGGCAAAGGGTCGGACAAATACGACAATGTCAGGATCGGCATGAATTCCCGCCTGGACACGATACAAGCGGCTGTGCTGCAGATAAAGCTCGAAGCATTCAAAGAATACGAGATGGACAAGGTGAATGAAGCGGCGCAAGCGTACACAAGGAACCTTAAGGACGTCGTCAAAACACCTGTTATACCGGATGGATATTATTCAAGCTGGGCGCAGTATACGATAACGCTTTCAGGGAAAGAGCAGCGGGACGGGCTGCAGGCGTATCTCAAGGAAAACGGTGTGCCATCGATGGTGTATTACCACAAGCCCATGCATTTGCAAACGGCGTTTGAATCCCTCGGATATGGCATCGGCGATTTCCCCGTTTCGGAAACGCTTTCCGAGCGTGTCTTATCGCTTCCTATCCATCCATATCTGAGTATGGAAGACATAGAACAGGTTTGTACCCATATCAATACGTACATCGGTGGCAAGTCATGAATTGACGGTCGCTGAGAAGGGAGCGTATTGTTTGAAAAGATCCATTGGCACAGATAGCCTGAAACTGTCAATCTCTCAAATAATCACAACCACGATCGCATTGGTAGCGGCGATGCTATTATCGCGGTTCCGTACTCTGGAGGAATACGGGACGTATTCCCAGCTGCTGATCGTTATCAATGTTTTTACTACAATTTTCATGCTTGGTCTCCCCAACAGTATCAATTATTTTCTGGCCAGGGCTGAAACTTCTGACGAAAAGCAGAGATTTGTATCCATATATTATACGCTTAGTACGATGCTAAGCGTTTTTACTGGCCTGGTACTGGTTTGTGCGACACCTTTGATCGCCAGCTATTTTAATAATCCGATATTGACAGGCTTCTGGTATTTTCTTGCTGTTTTCCCCTGGACGAACATTATTCTGGCCAGCATTGACAATATGCTGATCGTATATAAGAAAACATCACGTCTAATGATTTTCAAAATCGCAAACAGTGTCTTTATCTTATTGTCAATTATAGGCGTACAGATACTGCGCATGGATTTCTACGCTTATATGATTGTGTATCTTTGTGGGCAAGCGGCCTTTGCGCTTACCGTATATATCGTGGTTAAGAATGTAGCAGGGAAAATCAGATTCATTGTTGATGAGAATGTCATAAAAAAGATTTTTGTATTCTCCATACCCATCGGTCTTGCATCGGTCGTGGGCACCCTCAAAAGACAATGCGATACACTGGTCATTGCGAGGTTTTTTAATACAGAGCAGCTTGCCATATTTGCCAATGCCGCAAGGGAAATACCTGTTACCATGATTGCGTCGTCACTGACCGCGGTGCTTTTGCCTCATCTTGTCGTACTCCTGAAAAAGGACTGTAAAGAAGAAGCAGTTTCTTTGTGGGGTGATGCGACATCCTTATCGTATATAGTCATCTGTTTTATTTCTACCGCAATGTTTGTTTTTGCTCCGGAAATTATGTCGCTGTTGTACTCAGAAAAATACTTGGCCGGTGCACCGGTTTTTCAGATTTATGCATTGGTATTGATGTTCAGATGCACATATTATGGTATGATTCTCAACTCGATTGGAAAGACGAAGGTCATATTATACAACTCCATATTTGCGTTGGTATTGAACCTGATATTGAGCATTGTATTCTATTATACTTTTGGATTTATCGGCCCGGCCATTGCAACGCTGGTTGCAACATTTGCAAGCGCCTGGCAGCTCCTTATGTCAACGTCCAAGCAAATATCAATACCGATGAAAAAGATATTTCCATGGAAGGATATCCTGTTCATTACACTCATGAATGCAGTTTTTGGCGCGATTTTTATGGTGCTAAAAAATTTGCTCCATATCGAAGTTTATACGGGTGAGATCCTGGAGTCTGTACTATTGGGATTGTTATGGGGAGTAATTTACGTTATCATGAATCTGAAATTTATCAAAACAAAATGGAGAGTCTTGAACTCTTAACATAAGAATGTAAGAGAGGCGGATAGGATGAAAATATTATTGTACGGTGTCATGACCGAGGATAATTTTGGCGGACCCTCATTAATACACGGGGTGAGACAGCTTATCAGGAAGCTGGATGAGGACGCGGATATCATATGCTATCAACCTACGAAGATTAAAGAAATAGCGGTCAGCGACATGGATATACCCGTATATCAGATGCCGTATAAGGGTGCAAGGCTTTTGCTTGACGGTTTGAAATACAAGTTTGGAATAAGGCCTAAGAATGAGAGATGTTTAATGTTCCTGGATCATATTAAGACTGCCGACATTGTTGCGGACCTGTTTGGCATATGTTTTTGCGAACATTTTTTTCCGAAGAAAATAGGCCGTTTTAAAGCTATTAAATCCGTTATCGGGAAATTCTCAGTGAGCTTTCTTGCCAGATTATATAAAAGAAAAACGGTTAAGTGTCCGGCAAGCTACGGGCCGATTCTTTCCAAAGGCTTGAAAATCCAGGCCAGATACGCGGCAAAGCATATTTTTGATATCATGTACGCCAGGGAGAATGAAAGTAAAACGCAGATGCAAAACGCCGGGGTACGTAATGTGCTTACGTCGCCGGATCTGGCGAATATGATGCCATACGATACACCGGTCAATAGGCAATTTATCGGAATATCCGTAAGCTATCAGATCATTAACCAATGGCGCTCGGACGAAACGTATATCGAATGCATGGATAAACTGATAAGATATATTTTAGAAACGACGGACTTAAGCGTTGAATTGATCCCCAATGAAATAGTTGAAACGAACGATTATAACGACATCCATGTTGCAAATGACATTCATGAGCGGTTCGATCATTCGGAAAGGGTAGCCATTGCCGATGTGAAAAACATGAGCAGTACGCAGATCAAGTCATTGATCGCCGGGAGTGAGGCTTTTATCGGGAGCAGGTACCATGCCTGCGTCGCGTCGCTCTCATCAGGCGTTCCGACATTGATTGTGGGCTGGCATTACAAATATGATGAGCTTCTCCATTGGTATGGGCAGGATCAATGGATAATATCGAACAATAACTGTTCATCCGAACGGCTCATAGAAATGTTTAAATCGTTCTGGGACAATCATAATAATGAGCGTGAGGTTATAAAAGCAAAGCTTCCCCAGGTATGGGACGCATTGCTTGAATCAGGAAAAGTGATGTTTTCAAAATAGATGAAGAGGTAGTTGACATGCGAGAGAATATTGGACATATTCCAGAAAACGCGCTGTGTACCGCGTGTGGCGCATGTGCCGGTATATGCCCGAAAAAAGCAATCACGATGACGCATAATCCTGCGGGGTATTTGACCGCTGTACTCGATAAAGAAAAATGCGTCAACTGTGGCAAATGCTATGCGGTCTGTCCCAGCAATCCGCAGGTTACGCTTCAGGATGAAAAGATTGACCTTTTCCACGGCCAATGCCTTGGCGCATATATCGGACATGCAACGGATGAAGAGATCAGGCAGAAATCCCAGAGCGGCGGTATCGTAACGGCGTTGTTATGTTATCTTCTCGAAAAAAAAGCTATCGATGGCGCTGTGGTCAACAAATTTGATGCGGCAACAAAAAGGCCGCAGGCGGTGCTTGCGACATCAAAGGAATCCATCATCGAAGGCTGCGGTTCATATTATGCACAGTCGGCTGTAGCCGAAACGATCCTTTCCCATACGGATAAAAGGACGGCGGCTGTTGTTTTGGGATGCCAGGCGGAAAGCTTAGCACGGATAAAGCAAAAGTATCCCGATATCCAATTGCCTTTATATACCATCGGCCTATTCTGTGCCGGACAGAACAGCGGACGATTGATAGACGACCTGATTGAACAATCAAAGTATGATTTGCGTGAAGATTTAGTACAGTTCAGATTCAGAGACAAGCGGGTAGGAGGCTGGCCTGGGAATGTAGGCATTTATTCAAACAAAAATGTATATAAGCTCGATAAAAGCAGGCGGCTTGCTTTAAAACCCATATACGAAGAGTATCGTTGTATCCTATGCTCCGACCAGGTGAATGTATTCAGCGATATTGTCGTGGGCGACCCCTGGGGGATTTCCCGTGATGACATGAAGAAAGGGTTTTCTGTCGTAATTGCCAGAACGGAGGAAGGAAAAGCGCTTATCGAGGATGCGGCCAGGGATGGCGCCATTGCTGTTGAAGAAATCCCAGCCGAAATGATAATGAAAGGCCAGACTGTAGACAACAGGCATAAAACGAAGTTTTTTACGGCTCGGGATATCTGCGGTGAAAAAAATTGGATGCTGCCTTATAACTCGGCGTGTTTCGAAGATGTTGCGTATCAAAAAGCAGATAAAAAGACACGGGCCGGTTTAGCCAAAAGGCTTGACTATTCGAGGAAGTTTTATTTAGAGACTGATGCAAACAGAATAGAACAAATGATAAAGCATAAAAAAACAAATATTTTGTTGAAAAACCTAATCAATAGCCCCCTGAGATTCCTAAAAAAATGTGTATCATATGCGCTTAGAAGGTTCAAACTAAGGCTTGGTAAGAAGTAAGGAAGACCTGTTCCGAGGCATAATATAAATGCTTAGACATAATACCGGTTTATTCGCCAGGATATTTAATTTTACTAGCAAAAAGAGGATATTTGATATAAAATACCGGTAAGATTAATGTTTATCATCTCATGCTAATATAGTATAGCGATTCTATAATTGTCAGGAGCAGTCGATTTATGAATATGAAGAAAGCCCTTTGCACTCTGTTATCAGTCGTTCTCCTGCTGACGGTTTCTTCCTGTAGTGTACCCCCCCAGCCAAGCCCCACGCCTATGGCGACACCCACTACGGAGCCGACGCCTTACGCCGGATTAAGATCCTATACGACCGGGCTGCCTGTCGCGGAGCGGACGGCATACAAACCCGTGGGCGTGATGATCGAGAATAATCCCGCATGCCGGCCGCAATACGGACTGCAGGCGGCGGATATCGTGTATGAAGCGCCCGTTGAGGGCTGCACGAGGTTTTTCTGCATATATAACGATACGCTGCCGGAAAAAGTCGGGCCGGTGCGTTCAGCCAGGATATACTTTATCAAGATTCAGCAGGAGTGGGATTGCGCCTATGTCCACTTCGGAGGCCCTTCAAGCGGGCAGGCGAACGTATACATTGCTTCTTCAAGTCACATTAAGACACGGATTGACTTTATAAAAGGAGGGCTGGGCGCCTATTACTGGAGGGACCACAGCAGAAAGGCGCCGCACAACGCCTTTACAAATGTACAAAAATGCCAGGAGTTGATGAGCGGGGACGCTGATGTTCGTACGTTTACGTATGCCGATGAGCTGCAATACACCGGCGTAACTGTATCGGAAGTGGTTGTTCCCTTCTATACCGGAGAAGAGGTAACCTATAAGTATGATGCAAGCAAGGATGTACTTTTGCGTTACTCAGGAAACAAGCCGTTTACGGATGCCGAGACGGGCAAAGCCGTTGAGGTCAAGAACCTGATTGTACAATACAACCGTTTTTATCACGGCGGTGAAGCGAAAGACAGATGGCTTTGCGACCTGTTAGGCTCGGGGAAGGCGGAATTCTTTATTGGCGGAAAGTATGTCGAGGGCACATGGGAGAGGAAGAGCTACGATTCACCCACGGTATACAGGGACGGCAACGGCGACGAAATTGTGTTGCAGCCCGGCAACACATGGATTGCCGTTCATCCAAAGAGTAAAGACATAACCGTTAAATATCAATAATGCATACCGGGCTTTGGTCAGTCGGAGGCAGTAACCCCCGTAAACATTGTTTGCGGGGGTTACTGCCAATTCAGCTCCTGACGCAGGTCAATTACTGCATAGCTTATCTTATGCTCGTCGCCGCGGTATTCTGCGGACCAGGGGTAGCGGCTCCTTTACCGCACGAGCCGATTGCTACAGCGATCAGAATCGCAGCCAGCATGAAGATATAGATCCATTTTACCAGATTTCTCATATGTTTTTACCCCAGGCTCAGACTCCTTGTCATATTGTATCACGATTTTCCTTTTTGTAAGACCCTTTGTATAGCTCAGGCATTGTTTTTATTCCGGCAATCGAAGGAAAGGGGAGAGTTAGGCCCATCTCTCGCGTTGCCAGTGTAAAAGTTCAAATTTCCAAGCGTTTGTTCAATTTCGAGAGGAAACAGCAATGATTTTCAATTTAATGCGGTTTTTGACGTAATGAAGATAATTCAGCCTATTGAAAATGGCAATGTTTTCATGTATTATTAAGGTCAAGGAAAGTCAAAATAAAAAAGAAAGGAGGGATCCTGTATGCAGTATAAGGATTATTACGGCATCCTCGGCGTGGAAAAAAACGCGTCGCAGGAAGAAATTAAAAAGGCGTACCGCAAGCTTGCGAAGAAATACCATCCTGATGCAAACCAGGGCGACAAACAGTCCGAGGAGAAATTCAAGGATGTCAGCGAAGCCTATGAGCTTTTGAGCGACCCTGAAAAGCGGAAGGAATACGACAACTTCGGCAACGCGTATAACTTCCAGAACGGGTATGACTTCGACCCTGCCCAGTACGGCTATAACAACGTCAGATACGAATGGCGTGGGAACCCCGGCGATCGGAGCGACTTTTTCAATATGTTCTTTAGCGGCGGAGGCGGCGGGTTCAATATCGAGGATCTCTTCGGTTCTTCGGGAACAGGCGGAATGCACCTTGTCTACGACGGGGAAAACATAGAGGCTGAAATAGAGATCACCCCCGAGGAGGGGTTTTCGGGCACAGAGAAGCGTATTGCCCTGCAAACCGAACGCGGCGTAAAAAACTTCACCTTCAAGATACCCAAAGGCGTGCGCGACGGCGAAAAGATACGCCTGAAGGGACAGGGGCATAAGGGCGCAAACGGCGGGAAGAACGGAGACCTGCACCTCATCGTGAGGTTCAGGCCCGGCGACCATTTCACCCTGGAAGGAAACGACCTTGTAACGACTGTAGACCTGTACCCGTGGGATGCCGCGCTGGGCGGCAAGGTGCCTGTCAGGACCCTGGACGGACGCATCATGGTTGCGGTGCCCGAGGGCATTCAGCCGGACAGCAGGATACGCGTGGCGGGCAAAGGCTACATTGACCGCAACGGCAAGAGGGGAGACCTGTATATCAAAACCCGCATCGTCAATCCGGTCCACCTGACACGTGAAACGCGAGAGCTGTATGAGCAATTGAAGAAAGTATCCAATTATTAATAGAGGAGGAGTGATGGATGAACTTTGAAAAATTTACGGAAAAAGCGCAGGCTGCGGCCATATCGGCGCAGGAAATCGCTATTCGCATGGGACACCAGGAATTAACCGGCGAGCACATCCATCTGGCGCTGGCGACCCAGCAGGACGGACTTATTCCCAGGCTTTTGGGCTACATGGGGCATGATATAGATCTATACGCAAAAGATGTTGAAGCCGAGCTTGACAAACTGCCCAGGATACACGGCAGCGCGGCGTCTGCCGTGTACGCTTCGCGCAGGTTCAATGAACTGCTCATCCATGCGCAGGACGAAGCAAAGCGCTTCAAGGATGAATACACGGGCGCCGAGCACATTTTCATTGCGCTGCTCAAGGAAAGGAACACGCTTTCGCAGGCAATATTCAGGCGGTATAACATCACCGTCGAGAATTTTATGGCGGCGCTGAGCAAGGTGCGCAGCAACCAGCGCATCACCTCCCAGAACCCGGAGGAAACGTATGATTCCCTCAAAAGGTTCGGGCGCGACCTCGTGGAGCTTGCCAGACAGGGCAAGGTCGATCCGGTTATCGGCAGGGACGCGGAGATACGCCGGGCGATACGCATCCTTTCGCGGCGCACCAAGAACAACCCGGTGCTGATCGGCGAGCCGGGCGTAGGCAAAACCGCAGTTGTCGAAGGGCTGGCGCAGCGCATACTGCAGGGCGATGTACCCGAGGGCCTGAAAGATAAGACCATCTTTGCGCTGGACATGGGCGCGCTCATCGCTGGCGCGAAGTACCGCGGCGAATTCGAGGAACGGCTTAAGGCGGTGCTCAATGATGTAAACCAATCAAACGGACGTATCATTTTGTTTATCGACGAGCTCCACAATATTGTGGGTGCTGGCAAGGCAGAGGGCGCGATGGACGCGGGCAACATCTTAAAACCCATGCTGGCGCGGGGCGAACTGCACTGCATCGGCGCGACCACGCTGGACGAATACCGCAAATACATTGAAAAGGACGCGGCGCTGGAGAGGCGCTTTCAGCCGATTTTAGTCGACCAGCCCACCGTGGAGGATACCATCTCCATACTGCGCGGGCTCAAGGAACGCTTTGAGATACACCACGGCGTGAAGATCACCGACAACGCCATCATCGCGTGCGCGGTGCTCTCCAACCGGTACATATCCGACCGCTTTCTGCCTGACAAGGCCATCGACCTGATGGACGAGGCGGCGGCTATGATCCGTACCGAGATAGACAGCATGCCCACCGAGCTTGACGAGATTCAAAGGCGCATCATGCAGCTTGAGATCGAGCGGCAGGCGTTAAAAAAAGAGGACGACGCCGCTTCCGCAGCGCGCCTCAATGTGCTTGAAAAAGAGCTTGCCGGGCAGAAGGAAAAATCCGACAAGATGAAAGCGCAGTGGGAGCTTGAAAAGATCAACATCCAAAGGGAGAAGGACATTAAGCAGCAGATCGAGGACGTGAGAAGGCAGATCGAAGAGGCGAAGCGCGTGTACGATTTGGAGAAGCTGGCGGCGCTGGAATACGGAAAGCTTCCCGAGCTTACCAAACAGCTTGAAGCCGAGAAGCAGCGCAACAAGTCGGGCGAGAACACGCTTTTGAAAGAAGAAGTTACCGAGGAGGAAATAGCCGAAATCGTTTCAAGGTGGACGGGGATTCCTGTTTCCAAGCTTGTCGAGAAGGAAAAGGATAAGCTTTTGAATCTGGAGGGCATACTGCACCGGCGCGTAATCGGGCAGGACGAGGCCGTGGAGGCGGTAAGCGACGCCGTGATCCGGGCGCGCTCGGGCCTAAAAGACCCGAACAAGCCCATCGGCTCGTTCATATTCCTGGGGCCGACGGGCGTAGGCAAGACCGAGCTTGCGCGGGCCATTTCCGAAGCGCTGTTCGACAGCGACGAGAACATGGTGCGCATCGACATGTCCGAATACATGGAAAAGCACGCGGTGGCAAGGCTGATCGGCGCACCGCCGGGATACGTCGGGTACGAGGAAGGCGGGCAGCTTACAGAAGCCGTCCGGCGGAAGCCCTACTGCGTCATCCTGTTCGACGAGATCGAAAAGGCGCACCACGACGTATTCAATGTACTCCTGCAGCTACTGGATGACGGGCGCCTGACCGACAGCCAGGGGCGCACGGTAGACTTCAAAAACACGGTGGTCATCATGACCTCCAACATCGGGAGCGAATACCTGCTCAATGGCATCGACGAGCAGGGGGAGATACGGCCGCAGGTGCGCGAAACGGTGCTTTCCGAGCTGCACCGGCACTTCAAGCCCGAATTTTTGAACCGTGTGGACGAGACCGTGTTGTTCAGGCCGCTGCGGAAGGACGATATTATTCAGATTATCGGCCTTGCCCTGCAGAACATCCAGAAAAGGCTGGATGAGCGGCGCATACGGCTGCTGGTGTCGGAGGAAGCGAAGGGCTTCATCGCCGACAAATCATATACGCCTGTGTTCGGCGCGCGGCCGGTAAAACGATACTTGCAGAAGTTCATCGAGACCGAGATCGGCAAGCTGATCATCAGGGGAGAATTGCGGGACGGCCTCACCGTACGTGTAGATACGGACGGGGATGAGTTGAAGCTTTCGGTGGAATGAGATAGATTAAACGGATGCCGCGAGGCATCCGTTTTCGTATGAACAAGACGCCAGCTTAACAGATCGTTTATTACGGATAGCTTGCCAAATTCAGTGTTTATCCGCTTGAAGCATTGCGGTACAGGGCGTATGTACGAAGTCCAGCGCGAACGGCGTATCCGTAAGCCACGGTTTAAGCTGGTCCTGTTGCAGGATAAGCGGCATCCTGTCGTGGTACTCCGCTATCGAGCCGTTGGCCGCGGCGGTGAGGACGATATAGCCTTGATACGGCGCTTTGCCCGGGAGCGAACAGGCGCTGTAGAGTCCGGCCAGATAGAGCATTTTCGTGCCAGGAAGGCGGAACAGGTATTTTTTCTTTATTTTGCCGCCCTCATGACGCCATTCAAAAAAGCCCGTTGTGGGCACGACGCACCTTTGGCGCAACAGGGGGATGCTGAACATCCCTTTTTCCCGCGCCGTTTCAGAACGCGCGTTGATGATCACGCCGCTCCCTTTCCGTTTGGGGAAGCCCCACCGCATCAGTCCGGCCCGCGGCGCATTTGCGCCCTGTACCAGTACCGGCGCGTAGTCGGTAGGGAAAACTTCGCCTGTTTTTATCGAAGCTTGCATCGGCGTTTCGTAATACCGTCGGTTGATCTCGCTTATTATCCTGCGCATTTCGAGGATGTCCTCTTCCGCGGATATAAAATATCTGCCGCACATGGCGCGTTTTCCTTTCAAAAAGCCTTTAATATGCTGATTTCGGCCAGGGTGTTATGAGATTGTTACCGGTGAATGCTCAGCAAAATACCTATGAGGATAAAGACGATATAAAACCACAGTGCGCAGCCGGAGTTGTTTCCGCTTCCGCCGTTGCCCCCGCCTTTTTTGTGCGCTTCGTCATAGACCAGCTTGTTGAGCGCATGGTCTCGGGGCGTCCAATTGTTCCAGCCGCCGGGATCTCCAAAACCCATTTGTAAACCTCCCGTGGATATTATTCGCTAAACTGCTGTTTTGGTGTTTCGTTGTCCTTGGCGGGCGTGGGACGTTTGGGTACTTCGTGAAAGGGCAGCAGGTAAAAGAAAACCAAAGGATTGAGGACGGAGAATATCATAATACTTGCTATTCCAATTAGTCCAAAACATCATCATGTGCGGCATCGCTCGCCAACTTCCTCCTCCTATCATATTTCAGCAGCCAATAAAGCAGCCCTCCGAAAAAGAGTATGGCCGCGCCGAAGGTTACTGTGCCGCGTATAAAGAGCGAAAGCGCGGATGCGCCCGGGAATGCGCGGAAAAAGAAAATGATCAAACGGAGCGTTGACAGCGAAAGCCCGAACGCTGCCGCCGGTATGCCATCACGCACGCGTTTTTTTATCAGATATACCGCGAGGCCCGCGGCCAGAAGAGCGGCGATCAGCTCATAGGCCTGTGTGGGATGGATGGGCAGCGGCGGTTCGGGCAGGCCCATAAACGTGCCGATCTGCCCGGAATCGAGCTGCATCTGGTGAGCCGCGCCGCCGTATGGCGGCGCGACGCTCCACGGAAGCTGCGCCGGAAGCCCGAAACAGCACCCGTTTATCATGCAGCCGATGCGCGAAACGGCAATGCCAATGCCGCATACCGGTGCGAGCGCGTCAAAGTAGCGCCGTTTGGGCAGGCGCAGGGCAACGCATAAAAGATACGCGGCGGCTGCTCCCAGCAAAAGCCCGCCGTAGAGCGTAAAGGACCCGAGATCCACCTTCATCAGGCGTGCTGCGCCCGCCCCGTACAGCAGCACATTAAATAGCCGCGCGCCGAAAAACGCGAACGGGACTGCGGCATAGGCGGGCCAAATCCCTTTTGGCAAAGGGATTTGCATCGGGCGCAGAGCAATCGGTACGCCCGCGAGCCAGACCAGTACCGCAGCCCCTATAAACACATCATACACGTGCAAGATGATTCTGCTCCTTTATATACCATACCGGCACTATTTGATGCGGTTCAGCTTGAGTGTGGTGAAAATCCCTTGGGATGGAGCCTTGGCCGACGTCAGGCTATACTTACCCTTAATCTTATCCGTCGTGTTGCCGTCGGGTTCGAATGTCAGGGTTGCCGTGCCGCCATCCATCGAAGTCGTACCCTTTGCTGTGTTCCCTGTAACAATAAGCTCCATGGTCGAATCCTCATTTGACGAGGAATCGGAGGAATCACTGCTTTCTTCATTGATGAACTTAACGGTGAATTTATTTTTCTCCGTTGTCGGGGTTATCACGGCTTTTATGGGCATATCCGTGCCTTCCAGCGCCTTTAGCTGCCGGTACATCTCAACGGTCATCTGATCGCAGGCGGCCGAAATATCCTCCAGGGAATCTCCGCTGCCTGATGACGAGGATGATGAAGAAGGATCCGGCTCGGGAATGCTGATCTTGTCAAAGTGGATCGTACCCTCCCATTCGCCCGCGTACGGGAAGGGCAGGACCACCTTGACCCACTTGAAATCGTACCACTCCCCACTGCCGTTCACCTCTTTGTAAAGGGCAATGCCGATGTAGTTTTCGCCCAGCGTGAGCGGGACGGTATACCCTTTGTCGGAATCCGCGGGCACCTTTTTGACCGTTCCTTTCCCGTCGGTGACATAAATATCGTATCTTACAGCGCTGGTGGCGGACAGGCCCTTGATTTTCAGCTTTTCGGTCAGCGCCTCATACCCGTCGGTGACGATTTCTTCCTTATCGCCCTCATCAGTCTGGATGACGGCGGTGAGCTCAGGATTGACATCCGGGAAATACGCGTCCCCGACAGTACGCTTTTCAAGCTCGCTCCAAAGCTGGGCCAGCTTCGGATGGTCATACATTGCCGATATCCCGACAAAGTTGATCCGCGCATACTGCTTGCCCTTGCCGGCTGCCGCATCCGCGGCGGTCGCAGCAGAGGAATAGGGCTTGAACTTCCCGTCCACCAGTTCGAGATACCTGTCCGTCTTGCCCGGGTAATTCGGGTCGGCGACGTAGATGCGGTTGCCTTCCGCGCGGTAGGCGATAATCGCGTGCCCGCCCGCCACGTTTCCCGCAGCGTCCAGGCGCTGTATAGAAACGTACTGCGGGGACTTGTGCAGCTTCATCGCGTACACAAGCCCGTAAAACGTGGCTTTGTCCGAAAGCTTCGAAGCGTTCATGAACTTGTCGCGCAGCGTTGAACCCCAGGTTGCCTCCTTTTGTGCGACGGACGCAATCCTGAGCGCCATCACGTCATCTTCCTGGAAGTCCGGCGTCTTGAACGTTATTTTCGCGTCCTTGCCATAATTGTCGTACCGGTCCCATAGCTTCGGGCCCCCCTTGAGCTTTTTGTTCGCGTAGTACCACATCGTCGCAAGCGACTGGCCCGCGCAATGCCCGTCCGGTTCGATATAGGAACCGTTGTTCTCCATATGGAAATCGTCCACGCCCGGTCTGAATCCTGTATCAAAACTGGTAATAGCCGCGGCGTCCTTTTCCGCGACAGCGCCGACGGCCACGCCGGAAAAATGCCTTACCCCCAGCGTCACATAGCCTTCCCCTTCCTCCAGCACGGGAATGCTTTCAAGGGCTTTTGTGCTTTCATCGTAATAAAAGCCCATGGGAATATAGCCGTCGGGCACGTTGCACGGCACCTTGACCGTCATCAGCTCCGAAGCGTAAGCGCCGCCGTTGTCCACCTTAATCACCGGCGAGATGATATTGAGCTCCTTGTCAAAGCCGTTGGCCTGCACCGCGGCTTCGGCGACGCTGAAATTTTGTTCGGTGTCATAGCTTCCGGCCGGCACGTCAATGGTTAGGCCGTTGATGGCGCTGTCACCCTTATTTACGGTGACGGTACCGCCCGAAGAGGAAACGGTGCCCTGCGCAACTGTAACGGCCTCGGAGAGCGTCAGGCCCTGTCCGGTTTCATTACCGGCAATCGCTCCTACCGCGGATGCGCCGAACCTGATCACGCCGGTCAGCATCAGAACGGCAAACGCGACGCATACTGCCAGCAGCGGGATGGCGATGAGCAGGAGTTTTTGGGGATTCCTGTTTTGCGGCGGCTTTTGTATTTCCGGCCCGGTAGCCGGCGGGGCAGAAACGTTATTTTGCCTCAGAGCGTTTGGGTCTGCGGGCGAACCGCAGAAGATGCAAAAGCTTGTAGTATCGTCAATCTGTTTTCCGCACTGGTTACAGTACATGGCATTTCACCCCAAATGATTTATTTATGGTTTTTAATAATAATTCACTATTAATACGAAAAACCCTTTATTCGACAAGCCTTAACAAGTAAATATTAACAGGAAAATAAAACATAACGGCATTCCTTTCTACAGATAATAGACACGAATACGCTTCTGCGTTAAAGGGTAAGGATATGTTCGGCTATATCATACGAAAAATCAGGTTTTGGGGCAGCCTGTTTAAAACAAATAAACGACAGGAACCCGAAAAAAAGCCTGCAGAGAAAATCCCGAAGTCCATTGATAAAGTTGTTTCCTCGCTGGAACATACTTTTTTTAACTGCAGCAATCTGATAAGAAGGCAAATTACGGTTAAGGGCAGAAAGCTTTTAATCACTTTCATCGAAGATCTGATCAGTTATGACAGGCTGGAGCTGGGTATCCTTAAACCCATTCTGGAATTTGAGAACCAAAAAGCAAATAAGGATATAGATATAGAACAGTTTAAAAACAAATTGATTCTGCCGTGCAAGCTTATTGAGATATCAGACATGCAAAGCGCCGTTGAATTGATGTTCAACAGTCATGTCATATTGTTTCTTGACAAGGAAGATATCGCCCTGGGCATATCGATAGAGGGCTTCAATGAACGCGATATCCAAACTCCGGTTCTGGAAAGCACCGTACGGGGCCCGAAAGAAGGGTTCGTTGAAAGCGCTTCGGTAAACCTGTCCCTTCTCACAAAAGTCATAAAAAGCCCGGATTTAAAATCGGAGCAGATAAAACTCGGAAACCGCACCAACACAAAAGTGTTTGTTTGTTATTTAGGTAGTGTCGCTAAGAAAGAAATCGTTGATGAAGTCAAGCAAAGGATCGCAAAGATCAATATCGACGCGGTGCTGGACATCAATTTTGTGGGTGAATTCATTGGGGATAACCCTTATACGGTCTTCCCCTTGGCGGGGAGCCATGAAAGGCCGGATGTCGTTGCCGCCCAAATCCTGGAAGGCAGGGTTGCAATACTGTGTGACGGAGCGCCGATGGCGCTTACGGTACCGTTTCTTTTTTCCGAAACCATACAAAACAGCGAGGATTATTTCAATAAGCCATTTTTTGCTACAATCCTAAGAATGATCAGAGTATTTTCATTTTTACTCACGATGCTGCTTCCTTCGTTTTATATTGCCTTTTTGAATTTCCACCATGAGGTCATGCCTTATGACCTTTTGATCACCGCCGCTGCCGGCCAGGAAAGAATACCCCTGGATACGATGCTGGAAGTATTGTTGATGCTCGTTTCCTTCGAAATGATCCGAGAGGCGAGTATGCGCATGCCCAGAGGCATCGGCCAGACGGTAAGCATCGTCGGCGCACTGATCCTGGGAGATGCCGCGGTGAAAGCGGGCTTTGTCAGTAACCTTGTCGTTATTGTCATTGCCCTTACGGCAATTACCAGCTTTATAAATTCAGGCTTACTGGATACCGTATCGATTCTGCGGTTAGGCTATATATTTGCGGCGACTGTCTTCGGGCTTTGCGGAATCATCATGTTTTCCGCCCTGTTGCTTTTCCATATGTGCTCGCTTACATCATTCTCGGTCCCGTACATGTCCCCCCTGTCCCCATGGGACGCTTCGGGCATGAAGGATACGTTTATTAGAACCGCCCTGAAGAATATGAAAAACAGGCCAAAAGGAATTGCGCAGGATATCCCGAGAAGGGGGAATGAATCGTGAAAAAGCGGCTTAATGTCCGCCGTAAAATCGCAGCAATTATCCTTTCGCTCATTGTCTTTTTAACCGGCTGCTGGAGCAACCGGCCGTTAAGATCACTCGCAATCGTTTCCGCGGTGGGAGTTGACATGTCCGGCGACCTGCTCGACGTATCCGTACAGCTTGTCAAGGCATCCGCAATGGGAATGACTGAAGCACAAGGCACAACTCAAGAGAAGGCGGTTTTAAACATATACCTCGCCTCACATTCAATGATGTACGATGTCCGAAACCTCTTTAGTTTGGTTCTTCCCAAAAGTGGCTATTTCAATCATGTGCTTCTGCTCGTAATAAGTGAAGAAGTGGCAAAACAGGGAATAGCGGATTTTATGGATTTCATCGACAGGGATCATGAATACGATGTCAACCAGTTGGTGGTAATCAGCAAAGGCGTCAGAGCAAGCACCGTACTCTGGACGGACAGTGAAGCAGAGAAGATACCGGCAAAGCATATTGCCGAAACCGTCAGAAACACCAAAGCTACGTCGCAGTCATATGAGATTAGCGTTTATGATCTGCTGACAAAAATCAATACGGAAGGGGAGGAAGCAACAGCCGGCGTTTTCCAGTTCAGGGAGGGCAGCGACCAAAGCAACCTGATGCAAATGGATGTGCGGGGAGCAGCGGTATTTAAAGGCGATAAACTGGTTGGATGGCTTGATCCGGACGAAACCGTTCTGCTCAACATAATTCAAAATAACCCGACCGAAGTGGTTTGGGATCTCATCAACCCTATAACAGGCAAGTATTTCAACTACGAGTTTCTGGGACACGACACAAGCATCGAGCCTGTTATTAAAGACGGGAAACCTTCTATTCACATTAAGGTTGATACTACGGGTGGTTGCGGTATAAATACCATAAACGGCGAATTCCCCGTAAACGGTTCCACTGTAAAAACAATGGTCGACGCTGCAGGCGCCAGTATAAAAAAGAGGCTGGAAGAGGTGATAGCGAAGGTACAGCATGAATACAAAAGCGATATTTTCGGATTCGGGCACAAGATTTATCAGACCGACCCTGCCTACTGGGACAAGATCAAGGACAACTGGGATACCATCTTTGAAACACTCCCGGTTGAAGTGGAAGTAAACGCCAGAATAACAGAATTCAGTACCAATCTGGCCTACGAAAGGATTCATATTAAATAAATGGCGGATAATCAGGCAAATTCATCACGTTTAAACCCCCGCCAGCTGAGCATGCTTCTGATGGTGTTTGTTTTTGGTGATTCAATGATTCTTTTGATCACGCGGAACGATCCGCAGCATAACTGGATAGCCTATATCCTGGCGGGTATCGGCGGGTTTTTGCTGCTTTCGAGCTATCTCCAGATTTATAAACTAAATGGGAAAACGCCTCTTACAACCATATGCAACAACTGTTTCGGCAGATTTGCAGGGAGCGTCTTATCCATACTGTATGCCTTGTTTTTAATGGCGGATGCCGCTTTGACAGTGTATAACTACGACGGTTTTATTCTTCTGAGTAATTATATATATAGTCCGAGATGGTTTGTAATAGCCGTTTTGGGCATTATTACCATATACGCGCTTTTTAAGGGGATAAGAGTGATAGGCCGTACAGCCGAGATTTTTGTCTGGATCATACTTTTAGCATTTGTGTTTGTAAATATTTTTGATGCCGGCGCAATGAAAATGGATAACATTAATCCCATCATTCCCATCGATGCATTGCCTATAGTAAAGGATGCATTTTACCCTTTGATCCTAAACTACGGGGGTATGGTTGCTTTTCTGATGCTTTTCCCGCTGACCGCAGACGTGAACGCAATACAAAAACCGCTGTATGCGGGTACGGGGATAGTGACCGGTGTGATTACTTTGCAGATGCTCAGAGCCCTTATGGTTCTTGGCGGATCAATGCTGGGCAGATACATTTTTCCAATACATCAGTCTTTTTTCATTGGCTATCCGGTGAAACTGGAAATAATACCGGATTCTGCCATTTCGTTATCCGTATTGATAAAGGTAATCGTGCTGCTTTATGCCTCCATAATGATCCTTGCTAAAGTTTTCAACACGAAAAAAACCAGTCCGTTTATAATAGCCGTTACGCTTGCAACTTTTCTGATGAGCAATTATATTTTTACGTCCAGTCTTGCTATCAGCGAGTTCCTGATGGATACCTGGGTGTACGCCGTCGCTGTTTTTGCGGTAGCCATACCTGTATTACTGCTCATCATAAGCCTGATAAGAAATGGCATAAAGCGCAACAAACCGGTGTTGTCGCATAAAAGAAGCATGCGAAGGCGTCCTGAAACAGGCTAGGTATGACAGAATCAACGATACAAAATCCGGCGAATCCTAAAAACCTGACATGCAATTGTCAGGTTTTTGCGTTATGATAGTGCAATAGAGACACAGAAGGGCGGAAACCCGATGAAGCTGGAAAGAATGCTGTCCATCATCACATATCTTATGAACCATGAAAAAGCAAAGGCAAATGACCTGGCACAAAAGCTTGAAGTGTCGGTACGCACCATTTACAGGGACATCGACGCGATTGCGCAGGCAGGGATTCCGGTTACCACCTATCAGGGCGCGGACGGGGGGATAGGGATCGTTGAAGGGTTCAGGCTGGATAATAGCATCCTGACCGGCGGCGAGGTCGTGGACATCGTCACGGCTTTAAAAGGGCTGCACAGCATTTCCCGGGATGAAAAGACGAGGCTCCTGATTGATAAAATATCCGGTATCGCCGGAAAAACCGAATATCTGCCGACCGGAAACGAAATCCTGATTGATCTGTCTCCGTGGAATAAAGACGACCAGCTGGGCAGGAGGATACAGGAGATAAAAAAAGCCATCAGGGAGCGCAGGCGCATTGCTTTCACCTATTGCAGCTATGAAAAATGCACCGAGAGGACGGTCGAGCCCTGCGTGATCGTCTTCAAGGATTCGAACTGGTACCTTTATGCGTATTGCCTCCTTCGGGAGGATTTCAGGCTGTTCAAGCTCAGGCGTATGCGCAGCGTGAAAACCACGGATACCGTCTTCGCAAAACGTGAATTTACATTGGACAGGGTAGAGTGGGACGATGCGTCGGAAACAGGGATTGTAGCAATCGTGGCGGCGTTCGACCGGTCCATGGAATATGCGCTTGCCGATATTTTTGGCATGGATAACCCCTGCGAGCCCACGGAGGACGGCAGGCTGAAGGTGACTTTTCACATGCAGCCCGGCGGATGGCTGTATGGGTTCCTTTTAGGCTTCGGAGATAAAGTCGAGGTGCTGGAGCCTGACGCATTGCGCCGTGGCATCCAAAGCATGGCTGAAAATATCTGCAAATTATACGATAACCAAACGAACGATATATGACACATAGATGTCATGTTTTGTATGGTAGTATGGGGTATAACTTGCATATGGGAGGCGTTCATAATGATGAATAAATGCGGGTGCTTCTGTGACGGTTGCCCGACTTACCAAAAGGAGTGCCCCGGCTGCGAGGAGGTCAGCGGGAGGCCGTTCTGGACCGAGCATATCGGCGGGGAGGCATGTCCGATGTATGCGTGCTGCGACGGCAAGGCGTATGCAAACTGCGGGGAATGCGGCGAAATGCCCTGTAAAATATGGTATGAGATGAAGGACCCTTCCTGGACCGACGAAGAGCACATCAACTCGATCAACGAACGAATAGGCAACCTGAAAAAGGCATGCGGCACAGAATGAGGATATGCGATACTGTCAAACGTTGAAAGGGAGGATAAAGAAGGCATGAAGGAAATACTCTCAAAATGCGGATACAGGTGCGATATCTGCCCGGCATATACGGAAAACATCAAGGGCGAAGAGGACAAGATCAAAGTGAGCCAGGGATGGAAAAGGCTGTTCGGATTTGAAATACCGCCTGATAAAGTCGAGTGCGCCGGCTGCCATAATAAGGGCCGGCATGCTGACTCGGGCTGCCCCGTAAGGCCCTGCGTGATCGAAAAAGGCTTTGAGAACTGCGCGTACTGCACGGATTTCGAATGCGACGCGCTCAAAACCAGGACTGGATTTCTCGATGATTATTTAGGGAATAACGAGGTCTCCAAAGAGGATTACGAACTCTATGTCCGGCCCTACGCAAGCCGCGAAAGGCTCCTGGAGATCAGGAGCAAGCCGGAATCCTGCGGTTGAATACGCGACAGGGGGGATAAGCATGTCCGCAAAAGCGTTTGATTACAAAAAAGAGTATAAGGACCTTTATTTGCCCAAGGATAAGCCGGTTTTGATTGAAGTCCCGCCCATGCAGTTCATCATGGCTGACGGCAGCGGCGATCCGAACGGCGGCCATTTTCAGCAGGCAGTTGAGCTGCTCTACGGCCTGACGTACACGGTCAAGATGAGCAAGATGAAGGGAAACCAGCCCGAAGGGTATTTTGAATATGTTGTTCCGCCGCTCGAGGGCTTGTGGTGGATCGACGAAGGCGGTTTTTCCTTTGAAAAGAGGGAAAACTGGAAATGGACCGTTATGATCCGCCAGCCCGAATTCGTTGACGCAGGGGTTTTTCAATGGGCATGCAGCGAGCTGCAAAAGAAAAAGCCGGAGCTAAACCCCGATAATGCGTGTTTTGGCGATTTTGAAGAAGGCCTGTGCGTGCAGATCATGCATATGGGGCCGTACGCTGAAGAACCCCGGTCGATGGACAAAATGACAGCGTTCATGGAACAGGAGGGGCTGCGGGACATGGTAGGCGCGGGAGGGAAGCATCACGAAATCTACCTGTCCGACCCAAGAAAGGGCAAACCGGAAAATATGAAAACGGTGCTCAGGCATCCGGTTGCAGGGAAATGAAGGGATAAACACAGGTAAACCATTTTAACAAAGTCCGTACGGCATTTTAAGCCGCCGGACTTTTTTGCATGCGTTTTTTCGGCAGGGATCTGCCTGCTTTGTATAATTCCAGCTTCCTGGGGAAACTACTTCAATAGCAAAAATAGGATATGGAGACCAAGTCTTGAAAGGAAATCGAAGATTTCTTGAAAGACTTTAGCGCATGTGCATATTTTTTGCGCATGCAAAAAATAGATTGCACGCGCAAGGGAATGAATTTTATCCCATTTCTGCAAGGGGTAATTCATTTACCCCGCAGTAGAAATGGAGATAAAATGAAAGAGAGAACGGTCTTATTCTGGCTTGGCGGATTGTTTGTCACCATATTTTTTATCATCTTTGTCTGGCAGCAGGTATCGTTCAACTGGAGGGACGACAGCTTCAGGGAATCGATTGAAAAAACGATGCGCTATGCCCGGGCAGCCGACTGGGAAAATGCCGGCAAGGAAGCGGAAAGGGTCCAAAAGCTGTGGGACAGCGGCAATTCCGTCGTCGCGGTGAAATATGGCGAGTCCGATTACTCTTTCCTCAATATATATCTGCTCAGGTTTAACCTTGCCGTGCAGCAGCGGGATATGGAGGAGGTTGTGAAGGAAGGGGCGGCGTCGATCTACCTGTTTGAAAACATAACCTCTGTCGCGCCAAAACCTTGAAAGGGAGTTCAAAATGCATGGAGTCTTTGCTGGTTTACATCGTCCGCTGCGTCATCATGGTCCTGGGCATATGGATTGTATCCCTTATTCTGGGGAAAAAGTCGTTGCTTCAGTTCTCGGCTTTTGATATAGGTATACTGATGATTGTATCCAACGTCATAGCGCAGCCGCTGGTTAGCAAGGATATATTCAAAACAGCAATCGGGGCCATCATCCTGATCATAAGCATTATCATCATCGGCAGGATGTCTCTTAAAAAGAAGTTTTACAGGGCGGATTATAAACCCTCCATACTGGTGTCAAACGGTATTATCAATAAGCAGGAATTGCGCAAAAACCACATGAGCATCTATTCGCTCCTGTCGCTTTTAAGGGCGCAGGGGTACTCGAAAGTGTCGGACGTAAACTTTGCCGTGCTCGAACTCGGAGGCAGCATATCGGTTATCCCGAAAAACAGCGCAAGGCCCGTTACGGTGAAGGACATGAACCTGCCTGTAGCAGAAGCGGGTTTCACATTTCCCGTAATTATGGACGGAGCGGTATATCCCGACATGCTCGAAGCCGCAGGTTATACTGAAAAATGGCTTGTGGAACAGCTGACTAAGAGCTTCAAATGCGAGCCGGGAGACGTATTCTATGCCGAGGTCGAAAGCGGCGGGCAGTTGTTCGTCAACCTGTACACCCAGAGCGACAAAAACGAAATAAATTTGGGATAGCGCTTATAAAAAATGAAATGCACCCTGAGAAATTGAGGTGTCTTTTTTATACGGCCAGGTAGTTAGAATTTATTGTAAAATGAAGATTCAGGCTCGGCATTTTTGGTTACATGAGAATATACTATCATTTTAAAAAGGGGAAATACGTATGAGGGTCCTGATTGTTGACGATTCGGGATTTGCCCGGCAGTTTGCCAGGAAATTTATCACGGACAGATGTCCTGACATTGAATGCCTGATGGCGTCAAGCGGTGAAGAGGGCTATGAAATGTATCTGGAGCATAAACCCGACTTTGTAATATCCGACCTGCTGATGCCCGGGATTGGCGGTGAGACTATGATAAGCATGATACGCGAGGCTGACAGGGGCAGCAGGATCATTGTGGTGTCCTCGGACATTCAAAAGGCGGTAAAGGAAGAAATGGCGCAGATGGGCGTGCTTGCGTTTATCAACAAGCCCCTTAACGATGAAAACGGACAGGTTCTCATTAATATTCTGGAGGGAAAAACCAATGCTCACCCCGATGCAAAAAGATGCGCTGGCTGAAATATTAAACGTGAATATGGGGCTTTCGGCAAGCCTGCTTTCAGAAATGGTGAACCAGAAGATCATTCTTTCCGTACCCGTAGTGGAATTGAAACAAGGCGCTCAGTTAAATGCCGCGAGTTTAAAGAAGGAAGATCTGTTGGGTACCGACAAGTCAGTCATGACTTTGGTTACCTTTGGGAAAAAGTTTAATGGGAATGCACTTGTCATCTTCCCCCAGGAAAAAGCGAACATCCTGGCAAACGCGTGCCTTGGGAATGACCCGGCCTACGGCTTTGAAGAAAGCCTTTCAAACGAAGACGCGGACGTTATAAAGGAAATATGCAATGTAATCCTCAATGCCATCGTAGGGGAATTTGGGAACTTATTAGATGTGCGGCTGGAATACACGGCGTTTGATATGGACTTCTCCATCGATTCGCTCGACGAAAGAAGGATAATACCGCCGGATTCGCACGTACTGGTGCTCTACACTTCATTTTTCCTGACCATGAGCCAGGTGCGCGGCATGATACTTATTGTATTGTCTGCGTCGTCCTTTGATATGCTCATAAATAAAATCGACGATATGCTGAGGGATATCGATGTTTGAATGGATACGGCAGGCTCTGGAGAAAACCGGTATAGGCATCATTATTACCGATGCTTCGCAAAGAATTGTTTTTTGGAATAATGAAATGGAGAAGCTCAGCCAGGTATCCAGGCAGGACGCGATGTATAGGAGATTGTCCGATGTGTGCCCGAAGTTTGGTGAACCTCGATACCAGGGGATATTGGACAACGTCATTTCCGCAGGGCAGAGCCGTTTCTGTTCGAGTATGCTGCATAAGGCTTTTGTCTTCCCTGAAAATAAAACGCATGAAATACGCCAGAACATGAAGGCAGAACCAATCCTGGTGGGTGACGAGGTCGGTTTTGCTTTTCTCCAGATCAGCGATGTCACCGAACAGGTAAGGAACGAACACAGGCTCAAAGAACACATTAATGAATTAAAACAGGGATACCAGAAGATCAAGGAATCCGAAGAAGCCGCAATGCGCATGGCCAGATACGATGCGCTGACGGGCATATTGAACAGGCGCGCTTTTGAAAGCGAACTTGAAACCGCCATAGAAGAATTAAAAGGTTCGGGCAAAGGTTTCGTGCTGTTGTTTTTGGATCTGGACGGGTTCAAGTATGTAAATGATACCTTCGGGCATTTGGTCGGCGACGTGCTGCTCCAGCAGGTGGCCGGAAGGCTCAGGAGCAATACGCGGCATGACGGCCGCAGGCCCACCGACATCGTTGCGCGTATCGGCGGGGATGAATTCGTGGTGGCGCTGATGGGAATGCGCAGCGAAAAAGATGCTGTGATCGTGGCAAACAAAATCAATAATATCATCAGAAAAACGTTTTTTATAGACAATAACAGGATCAATATCTCGGCGAGCATAGGTGTTGCCGTATATCCTGACGATGCCGATTCGGTAAAGGCGCTTATCCATGCGGCCGACAAGGCGATGTATGGAATCAAGCAGTCCGGGAAGGACGGCATGAGCTTCTATAACACAGCGAATATTTATTAGCAAAACGGGTTCATACATCTTTAGTTTGCAATTCAGGGCGGGGTTTCGGCTTTCGCTTTTTTCCCTTCCTTGATTTAATCTCGGCTATAATCCAGATTATCAAAGGCAATACAATCTGGAAGGGAATGGCGTAGTACTGGTTGATTTTTACCCTTTCACTCTGAAAATCGTATCGATTAATCCGGTGATGGGATGGACCGGGCTGGGGATGTTCACCCCTAAGCCATAGAGCATCCATACTGCGTATGAAAAACCCAGGATCACGGTGTATACCCAGAATACTTTTTTGTCATTGTTATACTTGGGTTTTAGTTCTGCTAGAACGAATACCAGATATACAATTGTCATAACGATGATTACCAGCATTTCAGTCTCCTGCAGGCAGTTGCTCTTTAATAAGCCCGTTCTCGATGATGGGAACTTCACATTCCACATCAACGGGCAATGTCATGAAAACTTTGTCCTGCCCGATCTGCCGTCATAAATCGGGCATGCTCTGGCGCGCGTTTTCCCCAAGCCGAAAATATCCGCGCCAAACTGCGTTAAAAAATTTTTGAACATGGCGATGTTTTCTTCTATTTTGGCGGACAGCCTGTATTCGCTCAGGCTCCTGCGTGATGCTTCGGCATTTGTTTTATGCTTCCTTGCCCACCATCTTTTCAAGAAAACCGCCTCCTTGTCGTGTCTGCATGTATAGGTTGTTCAGAAACCAGGCAATTCATGCTTTGGCGGAGATACGGGAGCATCTTTCGTTCACATGGTAAAACGGTAAAAAAGCTTACCCTTTGTCTCGCAAATTATGGTATATTATCCCTAAAACATGAAGGAAATGATGTACGGTGTCCGATCTTTCTATTGCTTTGTTTGCAGCCGTCCTTTCGCTGCTTTTTCTGCATGATTAAACGAGCCTTATAAGGAGGAAGATGATGAACGCGCCGATAGAATGGCTGGTGAACAAAGAACCCTGGGTTGCATTTGCCGCAAGGGCGCAGCTTCTTGGGGAAAACGTGGACGGTCAGGGGATGCCGGAATTATTTGAAGCCTGCATGCATCATCCCCTGATTGCCGGACTCTTGAGCGAATTGGACGGATGGGAGATAAGCGTCGTCTCCAGCCATAAGAACGCCGGGCTGCTCATGCACAAGCTTTCTTTTCTGGCCGACATCGGCTGCACGGTAAAGGTGCCGCAGATTGCCCGAATAGTGTCAGCAATCCTCAGCTATACGGACCCAGACGGCGTCCCCCGGGTTCTGATGAACATTCCCAAACATTTTGGAGGTACGGGAGAAAATCAATGGGCCTGGGCCTTGTGCGACGCGCCGGTCGTTTTGGGCGCCCTTTTGAAGCTGGGCGTCGATGAAAGCCTCCTCCAAAACGCTATAGCCTGTCTGGCCATGCTCGTCAGGGAAAACGGCTGGCCGTGCGCCGTTTCTCCCGAGCTGGGGAAATTCCGCGGCCCCGGCAGGAAGGACGACCCGTGCCCGTATGCGACGCTGCAGATGCTCAACCTGCTCCAGCAGAGCGGAAAGTGGCGCGGCGGTTCGCAGGCGCAAACCGGAGCTGCGGCGCTCCTTGATCTTTGGGAGAACAGCCTGACCAAGCACCCGTATATATTCTATATGGGGAACGATTTCCGCAAGTTGAAAGCGCCCCTTTGCTGGTACGACATCGTCAGCGTTGCCGACGCGCTGTCAAAATGCCCGTGGGTCCACGAAGATAAGCGGTTTGCCGGGATGCTGGACTGCATCCGGGAAAAGGCGGACGAAAACGGATGCTTCACCCCCGAGTCAGTCTATAAGGTCATGAAAGGCTGGGATTTCGGACAGAAGAAAGAGCCGTCAGGGTGGCTGACCCTGTGCATATACAGGATATTCAAAAGAACGGGGCAGGCAATAGTGCCTTTTGCGTGACACGCTATTTGAAATAGCTCCGTTTTGCCGCCCGCGCATAGAGGATTCCGATAAACATGAGTATCCCGCCGTAACCGATGGCGGGATACAGGTACTTTACCATTTTGGAAAACCCGAACTGCCCAACGGCCAAAGCTGCTGCCGTCACACCGGCCATTATTAAGGCCCTGGATAGTCCACTGTCCGTCTTCACTCCTATTCTGCGAATGAATCCGTACAGGTTGCCTACGGCTGTCGTATACACCGCGGCAAGCAGCACAAAGGCAAAGAGCAGCCGGAACACGGGAAATATGCCTTTTACGATTTCAATCATCGGGATCTCCACGCCCGAAACGGACGTGATGTTTGTAAATATGCAAAAATATATTCCGAGGATGCCTCCTCCAAGCCCGACGCTTCCCATCAATGCGCCCCGCAAAAGCATGCTTTTATCCCCGGTTTTTGCCCCCAAAGGCGCGAGGACCGCTATTGCGATGACGAGGTTATAGGACGCGTAATTTATGGCGGCCGTTATCCAGTTGGGCGCCGCGCCTGTTAACTGTGCTGATGTATGTATGTCATTGTCTGAGATGGGATTCGTAGCAAGGCTGTATAGAAAAACGAACAGAACGGATACAAGCAGAAACGGAACGGCTATGCTGTTGGCGTTTAGAACCCCCTTCGTACCGGTATAGACTGTTAAAAACGCGGCCAGCGCCATCGTAACCGTACCCCAGAGGGAAGAAATATGAAACTGTTCTTCGGAAATGGCGCCCGCACCCGCTATCATTACTGCGAATCCGCCGAATAAAAAAACGGTAATCACCAGATCAATAAAAGTTCCTATCAGCCTGCCGTTTGTGAACGTGACGATATCCACGTGGGACCGCGCGTTCAGGCTTCTTCCGAGAAGAAGAATGGAATAGCCGAAAAAGAAAAACAATGCGGTGGCAACGGCGCAGCCCAGGATGCCTTCCCTTCCGAACGCATTGAAAAACTGGAGCACCTCCTGTCCGGAAGCAAATCCGGCGCCCACAACGGTTCCGATATATACGGCCGCTATTTTTCGCGCGCTGATGGATGATTCAGGTTTCATGGCATCACGACCTTAGGCAGCATTTCCTGAAATATATGCGTCCGGCTATCTGCAACATGCGCAGAAATAATGAACCTGCACGGACCGCTATTTCCTGTTCGTTTTCAGGAAATCCTGCCTTTTCAGGCTGCCGAAAGGAACGACGTTCGCAGGCGCGGCCCCAAAATCAGCCGTGCCTGATGCGTGGTTCAGCGCTTTTTTTATCTCCTGCATGTGCTGCCTGCAGGCACGGTATCCCCGTTCGATGGTGCGGGGGATCTTTTCAACTTCGAGTAAGCTGACATCAAAAATCCCGGGCAGAAGGAGGTAATCCGCATTCTGGACGAGCGTTTCCGAAATCTGGTAGGACATGATGTCGATGCTCTGTACGCCTATTTCAAGGATATTGTCCACATCGTTTTTTTGCTGGCCGGCATACCCGAGGTTTACGGCGAGCACCTTTTTCGCCCCCATGCTCCTGAGGACGTCCGCCGGCACATTGTTCCGCACTCCGCCGTCGACCAGCCGCATGCCGTCCACCATTTCCGGCCTGAATACCACGGGTACGGCGGTGCTGGCGCGTACGGCCTGCCAGAGCGCGGCATCGTCGATGTAGAGCGCCTTTTTGTCACGGCCTGACTGCGGCATACGGGATACGAAAAGGACGAGTTTTCCATTGTTGATGTCGACTGCGGTGATTGCGAGGGGTATGCGCACGTCCTTTATGTCAAAAACGCCCTTGTCTGCGCAGAAATCCCTGATCAGGCGACCGAGCCTGGCGCCCCTTATCAGCCCGTCTACCTTTGCATGGCCTTGGGTGATGAGGCTAAAGGCAAAAACCGCAAGGCCGCGGAAATTATAGTCGAGCACCTTATGCCCATGGCTTATAAAAAAGCCTTCGATCTCTTCAGGCGTATAGCCTGAGGCAAAGAGCGCGCCTACAATCGCGCCTGCGCTGGTCCCTGCCACATAAGACGGCATGAGCCCTTCTTCAAGCAGGGCCTTTAAAATACCCACATGCGCCGCTCCCCGCGCGCCTCCCCCCGAAAGGGCCAATCCGAATTCCATGCGGGCACCCCCTTTTGATATTATTACTGCTATATCTTATTCGCGGCGAACCGGGATTACGTCAGGTGATCGTAAGAACGCCGGGGCATACGGTCCGTTTTCCGCTGGGGCATACGCAAAGACATCTTAACCAATTAAGGAATATCTTAAAATCCCTTAAACGAGGGCTTTTTTTGCAATACTTCATAGGCTGGAACGGATGATATCCTCATTTTTTATACGTTCGCATAAGGACTAAAACCCATTCTCCGATAATAGACTATCAATAAAATCTCTTGAGGTTTGGTTTGAATGTTCCTTGTGGTCAAACTGAGAAAAACCATTTTGATCATGGTACTGCTGTTGTCCGCGGCAATACTCCTTTCGCTTCTCTTTTTTTCGCCGTCACCGGACGCCAAGCCTGCATCGGCCACACCAAACATTACTGGCGTACCCGATACGACTGACACCCCCGCTGCAACCGCACCCCCCGGCATGAGCGACCAGGCGGTCATGGCGCTCATTGAAGACGTTATTGCCGTACGAAACAGTTCCCTTTTAAAGGGCGACCTTGAAACCATCAAAAAATTCTATGACACAAAAGTGCAAAACGGCCTGTACGCCTATGACCATGAGGTGAAGAAGACAAAGTATCTTCAAAACTGGGCGCAGAAGCAAGGAGTCGCATTTACCTATATTACGGCAAAAATACAGAAAAAATGGATCAACCATAAAGGTGACAGGATAACGGCAAATTTCCTTGCGTCCACCGAGTACAGGTATGCCTATAAAGACAGGCCGCAGGAGGGGAATATGCTGCGGATAGGCACCTATCATGAAATCGTTTTTCAGCGGCGTGACAGAGCGTGGCTGATAACAAGGGAATGGTACACCGACCCCTTTGCCGATTCGCTGGATCTTGAAAACATTGACGCCCAAGAGAACAGGGAATATATACTTTCGCAGAAAGCCGCGGAATCCCTGGATTTGAATGAACGCAGGCTAAAGGCCGTCGAATATGCGGACGCCTACTGCGGCGCCGCCGATTCGGGAGAAAACAGCTACAGCTATAACAAAAAGTACAAAAACTATAACTCGATGGGCGGAGACTGCGCCAACTACGCTTCCCAAGTGCTCCATGAGGGCGGAAGATTCAAGAAAACGGGGTCGTGGAACTACGCAAAAGACGGGAGCAGAGCCTGGCTGAACGCCCAGGGATTCAAGGATTATCTAATCTACAGCGGAAGGGGCTCGCTGATTGCGTCCGGCTCTTACAGCGAGGTGCTCAAAGCATCCTATAAGCTTCTCCCGGGCGACATTGTTGCATACCAGAAAAATGGAAAGGTAAAGCACGTTTCCGTTGTTACAGGGGCGGATTCAAGGGGTTACGCGCTGGTGAACTGCCACAATACCGACAGGTACAGGGTTCCGTGGGACCTGGGGTGGAGCGACAGCAAAATCAAGTTTTATCTGATACGGGTGAATTATTAAGGAACACCGCGTCCCCAGATGTTTTCCGAACAATCGCATGAATGAATCGTAAAACCTTCCGTTTTGCCGGAGGGTTTTCGTATGCGGTCACAGTTTTTTGATTCTGAGAAATTTTTCCATAGATTAAAGCAACTAAAAAAGGTATTTTTCTTTTAAATACAAAATATTACAAATAGATTCATAAGGGGGGTGGCAAAGGTGTTGAAAAAAGCATACTGCGCGGTTGCGCATATCATAATGTCCGTGGTTTTGCTCGCGGGATGCGGGCCCAATAATAACGGGACGGCATCAACGGGGCAGCCGCCGCCGTCTGCGTCGGCCATTGTGCAAGGATGGGGAAGCGAGCTTTCAGAATTGTGTCAAAGCATCACGTTGCCCGCCGGAGTGCTGGGGGACACTTCTTTAGAAGAAACGGGCAATATGACAACCGGCGCCGCAGCAATCAACCAATTAAAGCTTTATGATTATGTACAATGGCTTGGTTCCCTGGAAGAAAAAGGATGGTATCTTTTTGGCAACGAGGCAAACAAGGGCGCAACCCACATCGAAATGTCCTATAGTACGCTGGATAAGGCGTTGCATGTCAAAGTAACGCTGGATAAGGCAAGGGGGGAATGGCCCGCGCCGGTGAGCGCCGAACTGGACTGCATGATCCCGTTTTATAAATATTCCGAACCGGTATCAGCGACAGAGTTGCAGCTTGCAGACTACGACAGGGCCTTCAAGTGCACGTTCAAGAATGCAACAGGGGAGGATGTACAGAAATACATGCAGGAGCTGGTAAACGCGGGGTTTAACAATAAGGGACAGGCAAGCGGGCTGTATGTACTGCAAAAAGGGCTATACGAAGTAAACGTGTTTGTGGACCCGGACGGAGTAAAGCCGGTTGAAATTACGCTGTTAAAACATACGGTCCAAATGGTTCCGCTGCCGCCGTGGCCCGGCGAACTGCCATCTGAGTATGCGGCCGTACTGCCGCTCATGGGATCGCCGGTCAAATCCATTGAGCAGGCGGTCATCGGATACAAGGTCGAAATCAACGATGTCAGCAGCTATGAAGTGTATCAATGGTACAAGGCGCTGCCTGGCAAAGGATGGGGTGCAATCAATGCCGACGGGAGCGCCATACATGCGCAGGCGGGATTGGCATTAGCTTCCGTAAACTTTGATTCGCCAAGTATGATCTTCGGGTTTACGGTTGAAAAAAAGGATTCCGAGAGCACCGCGGCAGCGACGGCAACACCTGCCGCGGCGCAGACTCCCAGGAACAGTACCGGCAATACTACTGCGACGCCGAGCAACAATACATCCGGGCACAATACCGGGGATGTTACCTATACATACAAGCTGACAAGCGGGAAATATGGAGCGGAGGATGTTGAAGCCGGCGTAAAAAAGGAATTCGGATATAAGGCAAGCCTGGCCGACTGGAGTAATCTCAAGCGGGAATACGCAGGACAGGCAGACGCCTTTTTAACGGGTCTGGGCGTCAAGCACAACGAGGATATCTGGGTAAGCCGCAACTATTCGCCCTATTATAAGGGAGAAAGGCATTATTTCCTTGCAAAGATCGACGGGGTCAAGCGGGACGGTTTTCTCATCCATGACCGGTGGGACGGGGATACGGTCTGGCTCGGCTCGTGGTCCGGGATGAAGATAAGGGCTATCGTACTTGTCCCGTCTCAATAGTACGGGCACCGTATAAAAAGCCTGCTGATTGCTTGCATCAGCAGGCTTTGCTGTATTCCGCGTTCCTACTTTGCAAAAACGGCGTCTTTGAGACGCAAAACCCTTAGCTTTTTATATGCTTCGGGATAAAGGGAGAACGAGGACAGCGGCGCGTTGAGCCTGTCGTAGCTGTGGCAGCAGATCAGTATATCGTCAAACGTCGCTCCCTGTTTTGTTACATACAGGCTGTGGCCGTAGCGGTAACTCGCATAGCCGCTGACCACCAGCTGGACGATGTCGCCTTTTTGGATGATGCCGGGGTCTATGTTTTCCCAGGTTCCCTCGGCGACCTTCTCGCCGCTGGGCCCCACGGCTTTTTTGGAGGTGACATAGGAAAAAATGCCCTCGACCCGGCACCAGTTGGGGGGGCCGGAAAAGGTATCCGACCCGTACCATACGCCCGCAACTTCCCTGACGTATTCTTTCATGCGCTGTTTGTTCTGCGCCACGGCCGCGTCGTCGGTTGACGGTATCCACCCGCCGTAGGCCGCCCAGATACACTGGCTAATAAAATTCGAGCAGTCGTTGCCGTCGGCGTCATAGAAAAAAATGCGCTTTTCTTTGGGTATATTGAAATAGAGCGCATACGCCTGCGCATAGCGCGATCCGTTTTGCGGATCGTATGTATACCGGTTTCCCGCAGGTGAACGCGCCATCTGCCACACCCCCTTGCCCTATGATATGCAGCCGTCTATGAATGGTTCGGACGGGCCGGCGGGAATAAATCGCGGCAATCAACGTACAATGTCTTAGACGCAATAAGGAGGTGTTTTCTGTGGAGTATGGAGACCATGACGTGCATAGAAGGGAAGGGTATGCCGATCCTGCGCCATACCCGGAAATACGGGTAGCTGCGCCGAACATGTCATATGCACAACTGCTGATGGACGATTATGCGGGGGCAGTCAGCGAATTTACGGCAATAAACCAATATCTGTATCATCATTTTGTTACGGAGGAAAGCAATAAAGAAGTGGGAAAACTTCTGGAAAACGTGGCGATCACGGAAATGCGGCACATGGAGATGATTGCGGGCCTTATCCTTTTATTGGGCGGGAACCCGGTTTTCAGGGGTTCCACGTATCTGTGGAACCCCAGGATGGTCTATTACGGCAACGATTTTTGCAGCCGGTTAAAGGCGGACCTGGATGCGGAGCAAAAAGCCATACAAAACTACCAGATACACATCAGTAGGATTGACGATCCCTATATCCAGAGCGTCCTTGGCAGGATAATATTGGACGAAAGAGTACATTTAGAGCTATTTAAACAGGCGATTGAGAAATACTGCCAGGGTCAGAACCGTTAATGCATACGGGTATTTCAGGAATGCAATGGCAGTGATCCACCGGGCCGTTCCCCTTTCCCAGGTCAAGTCCGCTGTCAAGGGCGCGGGTGACATAATCCTTGGCAAAACGGACGGATGCATATGCGTCATAGCCCTTCGCAAGTCCGGCCGCAATGGCGGAAGACAGCGTGCAGCCGGTCCCGTGGGTGTTGTTAGTGTTTATATGTTTTCCGGTGACCCAGCTTGTGTTTCCCGCCCTAAACAGAAGATCGTTGCTGCCGCCGAGGTGCCCGCCTTTGATGAGGATGGTCCCGCCGTAAAACTCTGCGATATGCTCGGCGGCCCTGAGCATATCCGCCATGCTCTTGATAGGAAAGCCGCACAACACTTCGGCTTCGGGAATGTTGGGGGTGATGATGTCCGACAGGGGGATAAGCCTTTCAATAAGGAACTGCTCCGCCTCGGGTTCAAGAAGGCTCTGCCCGCTGGTGGCAACCATGACGGGATCGAGCACGATGTTTTTTGGGTTGTATTCTTTAAGCTTCTGTATGATTGCCCCGATGACCGGGATGGTACTGACCATCCCGATCTTTACGGCGTCGGGGAAGATGTCGGTAAAAACGGCGTCAAGCTGCGCCTTTACCATATCGGCGTGCATGTTTTGCACGGCGTACACGCCGCAGGTGTTCTGCGCCACCACTGTCGTTACGACGCCCATGCCGTAGACGTGGAGCGCGGTAAACGTTTTGATGTCGGCCTGCATCCCCGCGCCGCCGGTGGGGTCGGTTCCCGCAATGGATAATGCCGTATGCAAAAGAATCACCTCTCGTGTGTTTATTCTGCGATTGTCTTTGCAATTGCAGCAAGGCTTGCGGCCGCCGCCTGAATATCGGGCTTCGAAAAAATGGCGGAGACCACCGCTATACCTTTGATTTTTGTGCCTTTTAGCTGTATCGCGTTGTCCTCGTTTATGCCGCCGATCGCCACTGCGGGGATGGTCACGGCCTCGCATATCTGCCGGAGCAGGGCAAAGGATATGCAGCTTGCATCCGCTTTGGTGGACGTGGCGAACGCGCAGCCCGCGCCGATGTAGTCCGCGCCGTCCTCCTGCGCCTTTTTGGCCTGTTCCACCGTCTGAACGGAAACGCCCAGTATCCTATCCCTGCCGATACGTTCCCTTGCGAGCGAAGCCGGCATGTCGCTCTGCCCGACATGCACGCCGTCGGCGTCCACGGCCACCGCTACCTCGACGTTGTCGTTGATTACGAACGGCACCCTGTATTTGTCCGTCACGGTTTTAACCTTTTGCGCAAGCCGTATGAATTCTTCATCCGGGAGGTCTTTTTCGCGCAGCTGCACCATCGTCGCCCCGCCAAGAATCGCCTGCTCGACCTGATATTCCAGGGTGTTGCCGTTCAGCCATGCGCGGTCGGTGACGGCGTTGAGCAAAAGGAAGCGTTCATCGAATTTCAAGTTTCATGCCCCCGTTCAGGATTTTTTCGTCCACGCCGCTCATCGCGTCGATGAGGTAGGTGCGATAGCTTCCCGTGCCTGCGCCTTCCTTTACGGTCTTTTCCCACGCAAGCTCGCCGCAAAGGCCCACGGCCGCGACCGCCGCGGCCGCGCTATCGAGCGCGCTGTCGGGATTCGCGCCGCACCAGCTCCCTACGACGCAGGAAAGCATGCAGCCCGTCCCCGTCACCCGCGACATCATCGGGTGTCCGTTCGAAATGACATACGTTTTCAGACTGTCCGAAACAATGTCGGTCTCGCCAGTTATTGCGATGACCGCGCCTGTCTTATTTGAAAGCGATCTGGCAAGCCGTACTACCGAATCCAGGTTTTGGGTGGTCACCCTGTCCGCTTCATTTGCATCGACGCCCCGCGTGCTCCCGCTGCCTGCATGCACCGTCTTGATTTCGGAAATGTTCCCGCGTATGACAGAGAACTTTACTTCCTCCACCAGCCGCTGGACGGTATGGGTCCGCAGTTTTGATGCGCCCGCGCCGACCGGGTCAAGAATAACCGGGTGCCCTACCTCGTTTGCCTTTTTTCCTGCTTTTATCATTGAGGCTATTGTCCGCTCGTTGAGCGTTCCGATATTGATGACAAGGCTGCTGCAGATGGACGTGATCTCCTCCACTTCGGCAATGTCGTCGGCCATGATGGGCGCCCCGCCGCATGCGAGCACGATGTTCGCGCAGTCGTTTACGGTCACATAATTGGTGATGCAGTGTACGAGCGGCGGGTTTTCCTGCACATTTCTAAAAATATCTTCAAACATATTTGCCTCTCCTATATTACGTCGACGTGCTGCCCCGCAAGGGCCTTGTTCATGTTCCTGACGGCGCACATCTTCCCGCACATCGTGCAGGTGTCCGCGTTTTCGGGCGTGGATTCCGCGCGGTAGCGCCTTGCTTTTTCCGGGTCGATGGCCAGAGAGAACATTTCTTCCCAGTCCAGGTTCTTTCTGGCTGCGCTCATCTTTTCATCCCAGTCCTTCGCACCCTTGATGCCTTTTGCGATGTCAGCTGCATGCGCGGCAATCTTGGAAGCAATGATGCCCTCCTTCATGTCTTCGAGCGTAGGCAGGCGGAGGTGCTCGGCGGGCGTCACATAGCAGAGGAACGAAGCGCCGGCCGCCGCCGCGACCGCGCCGCCGATTGCCGAGGTGATATGGTCATAGCCCGGCGCCACGTCGGTGACCAGCGGCCCGAGGACATAAAAAGGAGCGCCCTTGCAGATCGTCTGCTGCACCTTCATGTTGGCCGCTATCTCGTCGAGCGGCATGTGGCCGGGACCTTCGATCATCACCTGTACGTGTTTTTTCCATGCCCGCTGCGTCAGTTCGCCCAGAACCACGAGCTCTTCGATCTGGGATATATCGGTGCTGTCCGCAATCGATCCCGGACGGCAGGCGTCGCCCAGGCTGATGGTCACGTCGTACTCGGCGCAGATATCCAGGATATCGTCAAAGTGCTCATAAAACGGGTTTTCGTTCCCCGTCAGCTCCATCCACGCGAACATGAGCGAGCCGCCCCTGGAAACAATGTTGGTCAGCCTTTTTGCCGCCTTGAACCTCTTTGCGGTGTTTTTATTGATACCGCAATGCAGGGTCATGAAGTCCACCCCGTCTTCGGCGTGCATCCGTACGGTATCAAGCCACTCCTTAGCGGTGATCTCCTCGAGCGGTTTGCTGTAATACACGACCGCGTCGTATATAGGCACGGTGCCAATGACGGCGGGGCAGCTTGCGATGAGTTCCCTTCTAAAGAGCTTCGTGTCCCCGAAGGAGCTTAAATCCATGATGGCCTCCGCGCCCATCATGACGGCGGTTTTTACCTTCTCCATCTCCGCGTCCAGATTCAGGCAGTCTCTTGATGTCCCCAGGTTGACGTTGATTTTCGTTTTGAGCGCGTTGCCTATCCCGTGCGGCACAAGGCAGGTATGGTTTTTGTTTGCCGGTATCACGGCCTTCCCCTCGGCCAGGAGGCGCATGAGTTCCTGCACCTCCATATTTTCCTCACCGGCAACGGCCTTCATTTGCGGCGTTACGATGTTTTTTCTCGCCGCTTCCATCTGCGTTCTGTACATTTTTTCCGATCCTCCTAATACCGATTTTCAGTTTGCGGCAGTACAGAGGGAATAACAAAAAACCCTCAGCGCCGCCGTGTTTCTCCGGGAAAACACAACGGCATGAGGATTATAAACCGATCCGATCCACCGATTCATCCTGACAACACAAAAGCGCTTACCGGCAAGCAAGCGCTTAAATCGCATATTAAGGATGTGATGTTTTGCTTCCCTACGAAAGTATTAACTAACAGGTTCAAAGGGTCAGGTTTTAACCTTCTCAACAAAAATTGGTTCCCCCGCAAACACAAGCCGTATTCAATTTTGTATGTACTATACCACGGTATAAAGGCGTTGTAAAGAGTGTTTTGGTATAATAGTGCACGCGCGTCTTGACTTTAAGGGGAAACGGCGCTACAATAATGCAGGATAAACTTCATAATGATAAAATTTCTTCAGGGACAGGTGAAATTCCTTACCGGCGGTAAAGCCCGCGAGCCTTCACAGGCAGATCCGGTCAGATTCCGGAGCCGACAGTTAGAGTCTGGATGGGAGAAGATGTGTATTGACCATGCGGGCGCCCTGAAGTAAGATTTCAGGGTTTTTTGTTTGGGGCAAAACAAAAGCGATAAAATGCAGTATTGATGGAGCTTGACATGGACGAACACGAAAAATATATGCAAAGAGCGCTGGAACTGGCGAAAAAAGGATGGGGGCGTACGAACCCTAATCCCCTCGTCGGCGCGGTGGTCGTGAAAGACGGCAGCATCGTTGCGGAAGGGTATCATGAGAAGCTGGGGCGCGCGCACGCGGAGGTATCGGCGTTTGCGCATGCGCAAGGCGATGTAAGCGGGGGGACGCTCTATGTCAGCCTCGAACCGTGTTCGCACTACGGCAGAACGCCGCCCTGCGCTGAAGCGATCATTCAAAAAGGGATAGGCCGCGTAGTCGTCGCGATGGAGGACCCGAACCCGTTAGTGGCCGGACGCGGCATACGGATGCTCCGTGAGGCCGGTATCGATGTCACGGTGGGCGTGCTGGAAGCACAAGCCAAAAAGCTGAACGAGATATTTATCAAGTATATCACAAAGAAAAAGCCGTTCGTCATTATGAAGGCCGCGATGACGCTTGACGGCAAGATCGCCTCGGTCACCGGCGATTCCAGGTGGGTCACGGGGGAGAGCGCGCGGCAGCATGTGCACCATATCCGCGACAGGGTAGCGGCCATCATGGTGGGGATAAATACGGTGCTCTCAGACGATCCGTCCCTTACGACGCGGCTTGCAGCGAAAAAGGGAAAGGACCCGGTGCGTATCGTTGTGGACAGCAGAGGGAGAATACCGCTTAGGAGCAGGGTAATTGAAACGGAGTCCGAGGCCGGCCTGATACTCGCCACGACGACGGCGATAGACGCGGAAAAGGAAAAACACCTTATAGAAAAGGGCGTGCGCGTCATCAAGGCCGGCGGGGCGGAGGGGCGCGTCGATCTTAACAAGCTGATGGATGCGCTGTACGCGCTCGAAATCGACAGTGTGCTGCTCGAAGGGGGAGGCGGCCTGAACGCGGGCGCGCTGCAGGCCGGAATCGTCGATAAGGCGACGGTGTTCATCGCGCCGAAGATCATCGGCGGGCGGGACGCGAAAACGCCGGTGGAGGGCGCTGGGATACAGCGTATGCAGGATGCCGTCAGGTTGGAGGACGTCAGCGTCCAGAGGTTCGGCGAAGATATTCTTGTGGAGGGATACATACAGGATGTTTACGGGAATCGTTGAAGAAATAGGCATTGTGAAAGAAATCGTGCGCAGGAGCGCGTCTGTACGCATCTCGGTTTCCTGCGCAAAAGCGCTTGAGGGTACGAGAACGGGGGACAGCATATCGGTAAACGGCATATGCCTCACGGTGTCTGAACTGAGAAACGGCTGGTTCGCGGCCGACGTCATGCCCGAGACCGTGCGCAATACGGGCCTTGCTAGGCTCCGACCGGGCGACAGGGTGAATCTGGAGCGCGCTTTGCGCTTATCCGATAGGCTGGGCGGGCATATCGTATCCGGCCACATTGACGGCACGGGCAGTGTTGCGGATAGGACGGAGGAGGAAAACGCCATATGGCTTACGGTAAACGCACCCGATAAGATACTCAGATACATTGTGGAAAGAGGATCGGTCGCGCTGGACGGAACGAGCCTCACCGTCGCCTATGTGGACGAGCGGCGCTTCAAGGTTTCGCTCATCCCTGTGACGGCCAGGGACACCGTGCTGGGCCGGAGGCGGCCGGGCGACGAGGTCAACATCGAGTGTGACGTGATCGGCAAATATGTTGAAAAACTGCTGGGGCAGGCGCAAAACCGGCCGGAGGAGAGCATCGGCGTATCGATGGATTTATTGAGAGAGAACGGTTTTCTGTGAAAATATAAAGGCTTTCAGCGTATGCGCATACTTTTTACATGTGCAAAAATTGAACGTGAATGGAGATAAAAAAATGAAATTCGATCCAATTGAGGAAGCGGTGGAAGAGATCAGGCGGGGGAAGATGGTCGTGATTGTGGACGACGAGGACCGCGAAAACGAAGGGGACCTGATGATCGCCGCCGAAAAAGTGACGCCCGAGAGCGTGAACTTCATGTCGGTGTATGGCCGCGGTATCATCTGCGTACCGCTTACGCAGGAACGCACCCGCGAGCTGGAATTGGAGCTTATGGTTGAAGAAAACTCAGACACAATGATGCCTGCGTTCACGGTCACGGTTGACCACAAGAGTTCGACATCGGGGATTTCGGCCTTTGAACGGGCAAAGACTATTAAGGAACTGGCAAACCCGTATGCGGTAAAGGACGACTTCGTCAGGCCGGGACACATTTTCCCGCTTATCGCCAAGGACGGCGGCGTGCTCAAACGCGCGGGGCACACCGAAGCGGCCATTGACCTGTCAAGGCTGGCCGGGCTTTACCCGGGCGGCGTCATTTGCGAGATACTCAATGAGGACGGGTCCATGGCAAGGGTTCCCCAGCTAATGGAGTTTGCGAAGAAGCACGGTCTGAAGATCGTTTCGGTGGCCGACCTCATCCAGTACAGAAGGAAGAACGATATGCTCGTCCAGGCGGTAACGCGGGCGCATCTGCAGACCGAGTACGGCGAGTTTGAGATCGTGGCCTATGTGAACGCTTTGAACGGCGAACATCACGTTGCGCTGGTCATGGGCAAGCTGGATGACCCGGACGAGCCGGTGTTGGTGCGCGTGCATTCGGAGTGCCTCACCGGCGATACGTTCCATTCCCTACGTTGCGACTGCGGAGAACAGCTCAACGCGGCCATGCGGCAGATCAGCCGCGCGGGGAAGGGCGTGCTTTTGTACATGCGTCAGGAAGGCCGCGGGATTGGGCTTGTGAACAAGATCAAGGCCTATGCGCTGCAGGAGAAAGGGCTGGATACCGTGGAAGCGAACGTGGCGCTCGGGTTTGCGCCCGATTTGCGCGATTACGGCGTGGGCGCGCAGATACTCTATGACCTGGGCGTGCGCAGGATGCGGCTTTTGACCAACAACCCGAAGAAAGTGGTCGGCCTGAGCGGGTACGGGCTGGAGGTCGCGGAGCGGGTTCCTATTGAATTGCCCACACATGAAGCGAACGCTTTCTATATGAAGACCAAGAAAGAGAAGATGGGGCATCTGCTCACCGAGTTAGACAAGGAATTGAACACAATTACACATCAGGAAGGTGAAGAATATGTCAATCAAAACGTATGAGGGGAACCTGCTTGCCAAGGGCCTGAAATTCGGGATTATCGTCGGGCGTTTCAATGAGTTCATCGGCAGCAAGCTTCTGGCCGGTGCGATCGACGGGCTTTTGCGGCACGGCGCGGAGGAAGCGGATATCGAAGTGGCATGGGTGCCCGGGTCCTTCGAGATACCGCTGGCCGCGCAGAAAATGGCGCTTTCCGGCAAATACGACGCGGTGATCTGCTTGGGCGCCGTGATCAGGGGGTCGACCTCGCACTATGATTATGTGGCAAACGAGGTGTCCAAGGGCATTGCAAAGGTTTCGCTGGATACGAAGATGCCGGTGATATTCGGCGTGCTGACTACCGATACCATTGAGCAGGCGATAGAGAGGGCAGGTACAAAGGCGGGCAACAAGGGGTATGACGCCGCGACCACGGCTATTGAAACGGCGAATCTGTTAAGGCAGATGTAGCATGGATAAACGGCGGCTTTTTAAGGACGTAAGGACAATCTTCTTTGATTATGACGGATGCCTGCACGACAGCATGGCGATCTATGCCCCCGCTTTCAACAGAGCTTATGATTTTCTGGTGAGAACGGGGAAGGCTGAGCCAAGGGAATGGCGGGATGATGAGATCAGCCGCTGGCTCGGGCTGAACTGCATCGAAATGTGGGAAGCGTTTTTGCCCGGTGCGGATGACGATACCAGAAGCCAATGCATGCAGATCATCAAGGAAGCGCAGAAGGAACTCATTGAGCAGGGCAGGGCCGTGCTTTATCCCGGCGCGCTGGAGGCGCTTTCCTATCTCAAAGGCAAGGGGTACCGCCTGGTGTTCATCAGCAACTGCAGGAAATACTACATGGATGGCCACGCGAAGGCGTTCGGCCTGGACGCGTATTTCGACGAGCTTGCCTGTTCGGAAGGCTACGGCGCGGTTCCGAAACACGAGATTTTAAGGCGCGTCAAGGAGCGTTACCCTATGGATATGGCAATCGTCGGCGACAGGGCTCTGGACATGGAGGCGGGCAGGGCAAACGGCATTCACACCATCGGATGCAGCTACGGCTTCGCCCGCGAAGGCGAACTGGATGGCGCGGACGCGGTCATCAGCGATATAACGGAGCTGAAGGAGTATTTTTAAGTAAAGAACATAATAAAAAGAAGGGCATACGCCCTTCTTTTTATTTCACTATCTTATCGATGAAATACCTGTAAAAACTCAGATCACCGGTCAGCTCAGGATGGAAAGCGGTCGCGAGCATGTGGCCCTGGCGGGCCGCTACCAGCCTGCCGTTCATGGTAAGCATCTCTTGAGTACTGCCCCACGTCTTTTCGATGTAGGGCGCGCGGATGAACACAAGTGGCATAGGGTCTTGCGAGACCTCCAGTATAACGGCGCGGGCGGTGAAGCTATTTAGCTGGGAGCCGTATCCGTTGCGCCGCACGGCGATATCCATGACGCCGAGGTGGCAGGTTTCCTGCCCCTCGATTTGTTTGGCGAGGAGTATCATCCCCGCGCAGGTGCCCCAGACGGGCAGCCCATCTCCGATGCTGTTTCTCAGGGGCTCCGTCAGGCCGAATTCCCGCAGCAGTATCCCCAGCGTGGTGCTTTCGCCGCCGGGGAGTATCAGAGCGTCGACATTTCCGAGCGTATTACGGGTTTTGACCGGGACAGGCCGCGCGCCCGCGTTCTCGATGCACGCAAGATGCTCGGCGACCGAGCCCTGCAGCGACAATACACCGATTTTGCACATATTCACCAGCCCCGCGCGGCGTACCGGTTTTCTTCGGGAAGCGCCGCGACATCCAGGCTGTCCATAGGCTGCCCGATGTCCTCGGACACCTGCGCGAGCACGTCCGGGTCGTTATAATACGCCACAGCCTTTACGATGGCGCGCGCGCGTTTTTCGGGGTCGGACGATTTGAATATCCCCGAGCCGACGAACACGCCGTCGCTCCCTAATTGCATCATCAGGGCCGCGTCCGCGGGCGTGGCGATCCCGCCCGCCGCGAAGTTTACCACGGGCAGCCTGCCGCTTTGCGCCACATATTGTACAAGTTCATACGGCGCGCCCATTTCTTTCGCAGCCGTCATGCGCTCTTCCTCGGGCAGCGCGGAAAGCCTGCGCATCTCGCCCATGATGGTGCGCATGTGCTTTACGGCTTCCACGACGTTGCCGGTCCCCGCTTCGCCTTTGGTGCGTATCATGGCCGCGCCCTCGCCGATTCTTCTGAGGGCCTCGCCAAGATTCCTCGCCCCGCAGACAAAGGGTATTTTGAAAGCCTTTTTGTCGATGTGGTACAGATTGTCAGCGGGCGTGAGTACTTCGCTTTCGTCGATGTAATCGATGCCTATGGCTTCCAGTATCTGCGCCTCTACAAAATGTCCTATCCGCACCTTGGCCATGACCGGGATGGTCACAGCGGCCTTGATCTCCCTGATCATTCTCGGATCAGACATGCGCGCGACTCCGCCGCTTTTGCGTATGTCGGCCGGAACTTTTTCCAGCGCCATTACGGCCACCGCGCCGGCATTTTCGGCGATCTCGGCATGCTCGGGCGTGACCACATCCATGATGACCCCGCCTTTGAGCATCTGGGCGAGGTTCTTGTTGAGTTCATATCGCGGCATTTTCTTTCCCTCCAGAATTATACTGATACAATTTGTTTTTTCTGCTAAAGCATGATATTATACTAAGTAAAAAAGCAAAACATGGCAACGGTTTCAGGGGAAGAATACATGAAAATTGTACCGATACAATTAAACGGTGCCAGCGAACCGGCGTATCGGGCGCTGGCCGCGTCCATTGCGGGAGCTATCAAAAACGGCAGTATCGCCGACGGCGAGAGGCTGCCGCCCATCCGTAAGCTGGCCAAACAGCTCAGGGTGAGCAATGCCACGGTAATAGCGGCATACCGGTATCTCGAGGACAATGGAATGGTGTATACCAAGCCGGGCAGCGGGACATACTGCCTCCCGCAAAACCGGTCCGCTGATGGAACCGGCGCAATGCCCGACGCCAGCAGGCTGTTCATACCCGCGGGGGCGGTCAACCTTGCGGGGAACACGCCCGGGCCGGATATGTTTCCTGCGGCGGAATTCAAGGAAGCCATCAGCAGGGTGCTGGACACGGACGGGGGCAACGCCTTCACCTATCAGGACAGCGAAGGCTTTGAGGGGCTGCGGCAGGAACTTGCAAAGTTTGCCGGGGAGTGCTTTTCCATCGGCTGCGATGCAGGCGATATACTTATTACGACGGGCGCGCAGCAGGCGATCGATCTGGTTTCCAAGGTTCTGATACGCCCCAATGATGTCGTGCTGGCCGAGAACCCGTCTTACATGGGCGCGCGGTCGACCTTCGCGCTCAGGGGCGCGAAGGTCATCGGCGTGCCGGTGGAAAAAGACGGTATCCGCATGGATGTGCTCAAACACTGCGCCGAGCGGTATAACCCGCGCTTTCTGTATACGATGCCGGTGTACCAGACGCCCACCGGCGCTTGCATGTCGGCGCAAAAGCGCCTTGAGCTTCTGCGCCTGGCCGAAAAGCATGATTTTTATATCCTGGAAGAAGACCTTTGGAGCGACCTGAGCCTTGACGAGGACAGGTTCCTGCCGCTTAAAGCGCAGGATAGTCAGGACCGCGTCATCTACATCCGCAGCTTCTCGAAGATATTCATGCCCGGGCTGCGCGCAGGGTTCGTCATTGCGCCGCAGAGGATAGCCAGGGACATCATCAGCGCGAAGTATATTACGGACATCTCCACATCCGGCCTGATCCAGCGCGCGCTTTGCATCTACCTGCAAAGCGGTGCGTGGCGGGAGCATGTAAGGCGCGCCGCTATGCTGTATAAACAGCGGTTGGAGCTTGCGTACGGCAGCGTTTCGCGCTGGAGCGAAACGGGCATTACCCTTGACAGGCCAAAGGGAGGGTTCGGACTGTGGGTCAGGCTTCCCGAAAAAATCAGGGATGAAGAACTGTATGAAAAATGCAGGCATCATAACGTGCTCCTGTCAAAGGGCAGTACCTATTACGTTTTCCCGATGCTGGGGGCTGACAGCCACATACGCATCAGCTATGCCGTGGCCTCGCCGGACGAAATGAAAAACGGACTTTCGGTAATAGAAAAATGTTTAAAACACCTGATTGCGCTCAAGACAAAAAACTCTGTTTTTACGATCTAAATGTCATTCTGAAGAAGCGGAGTGCACCAAGAATCCTTGTTATTACGGCAATTTTGGATTCTCCGCTGTGCTCAGAATGGATAAAGGATTTTTCGTTCAACCATGGCCTGCTAAGCAGGCTTTTTTTGCAAGTGCGCTTTTCCCGTGTATAAAAAACTTTTGCAAACAATGTATGTCTTTTGAAATTTGGGCAAAATAATAAAAACTGATATGAGGCGACAAAAATGGCTAAAGCCGGTATGAGAAGACCCGATCCGGACGATCCCCGCAACCACGGTACCGAAAACCATCACAGGCCGAACTTTCCAAAGAATGACGTGAAACCGGTGCCGGAGATGCAGGGGAAAGCGAAGACCGGGAACAAAAAAGCAGAACCAGTATAAGGAGGGATAAGACATGGCAAAAAACAATGATATCAAAAAGGGCGGCAAAAAGAAAACCAAGGACCAGGGCGGCCCACAGAAGGTAGAAGTGCAGAGCAGTTCAAAAGACACGAAACAGTCGGTTTTAATGGACGATGCTTAAGCCGGGCACACAGGATTGATGTTTCCTAACATGGGCTGTCACATCCGTGAGCGGATAAAGCAGGCGACCGTTTAAACAAGCAAGGGTTTTGGCGACCAAAGAGGACACCAGCAGGGACTTGAAGGCGACACAATGGGAGATGATCAGAAATGTTTAACTCTCGAAAAGCCTCAACGGAAAGCATCCTGCGCCGCGTTGGTGTCCGGAGGGCCGAGGCAATCTATTTCGGGTGGCCGCGGTTAATACGGGCCGTAAGCGGCGTTTGCCGATCCTGGAACCGTAGTCCGGTGCCGGGACTATGGTCAGGGGGGGCACTACACAACCTTTTGCATGAATGGTAGCATATCACCGGTACAACCGGGACGAGCACAGCAGGTCCCATAAGCCTGCAGTCCCGCTCACGGATGTGGCGGCCCATGGTATACTCTGTTTATTGTCCCGCTGTTTTCCATAGAAAACAGCGGGATTTTTTTATGAAAATTCTATACTTAGTGTTGACATAAAACAACAATGCTGCTACAATCATAAAAAAGTAATGATTGCAAAAATATAATTATTATAAAAAGGGCCGTATCATGGGAATTGAAGCTCTCGCTCAAGAATTGCAAAAAAAGAATATCCGGCCATCCTACCAGAGACTGAAGATATACGAATATCTGGTTACCCGCCGGACGCACCCTACGGTTGATGAGATATTCCATGCGCTCATCATGGATATTCCCACTCTGTCAAAAACCACGGTCTATAATTCGTTGAATCTCTTTGAAGAAGCCGGACTGGCAAGGGTCATTACGATTGAGGACAATGAAATGCGCTATGATGCCGGCATGTCCGTCCACGGACATTTCAAGTGCGAGGCGTGCGGAGGTGTGTATGATTTTCCGGTTGATATGAACGCGCTTGAAAATAACACTTTAGCCGGTTTTGAAATAAATGAGAAAAACGTTTATTTCAAGGGATTTTGTCCCGAATGCAAAAAAACAAAAGGAATGGGAGGATTATCATGAAAAGTTTGAATGGAACCAGAACAGCTCAAAACCTGCTGAAATCTTTTGCGGGGGAATCGCAGGCGCGCAACCGTTATACATATTACGCATCGGTTGCGGACAAGGAAGGGTACAAGCAGATCAGGAACATTTTTATCGAAACGGCCGACAACGAGAAGGAGCACGCCAAGAGGTTCTTTAAGTTCCTCTTGCAGGGCCTGGATGAACTCCCGGCAATGATAGAGATCAACGCGGGCTATCCGGTGGCGATGGGCACCACGCTCGAAAACCTGAAGGCCGCGGCAAGCGGCGAAAACGAGGAATGGTCCGAACTGTACCCCGAATTTGCGCGGGTTGCAGATGAGGAAGGTTTCCCCGAGATCGCCGAGGTGTACAGGCATATCGCGGATGCCGAGAAACGGCACGAAATAAGGTACGTCAAGCTCGCCGGAAATGTTCTCAACGGGACGGTATTTAAAAAAGCGGAAAAGGTGTTATGGAAATGCGGCAACTGCGGATACATACACGAGGGAACCGAAGCGCCGGCCGAATGCCCCGCATGCGCGCATCCGCAGGCGCACTTCGAGGTGTTTGCGGAAACCTATTGATGTACGGAAGGCTAAATGGATGACGCAGGAGAAGGTTCTGCAGGGGGTATGTTTTATTGAAACGGTTCACTTATTTTATTGCAGCCGTACTGATCATACTCTCTCTGGGGTTTTTTGCATTACAGCATCTGCTATTCAACGAGCCCGGGGAATCCGGCTTCCTGTTCCTGCAGGACCTGGCATTTTTGCCGCTGCATGTGCTGCTCGTTTCCCT
>JBMOLJ010000061.1:0-10112 GCA_049324235.1 Bacillota bacterium | reverse complement strand
CGGCCTGGCGCAACGGAGCGTACGTTGCGCCTTTGTGCTTTTTGGACATGACGCGTTGAAAACTCCGGCGTTTAAGACTATAATCTTAAGAAGATATGACAGGCAGCCGCAAAAAGGAGGGACAGACTTGGACAGAAAACAGATTGAAGACCTTGCAAAGCTGGCAAAACTCGAATTCTCGCCGGAGGAACTGGACCGGTTCACAAAGGATATGGGAAACATCATCGGGTTTGTAAATAAACTGGGCGAGCTGGACACCGCGGGCATACCGCCCGCTTCGCATGTATCGGGCGCGGTGAACGTATTAAGAGAGGACGCGCCCGCGCCTTCCATGGCGCGCCAGGACGCGCTGTCCGGCGCGCCGGAGCATGATGAAAGCGGTTTCATCATTCCGAGAGTGATATAAAGGGGTGGAACACTTGCAACTCCATGAGTATACGGCGCACGAGCTTACAAAGCTCCTGCGCTCCGGTGAAGTCTCGAGCACGGAATTGACGCAGGCGCTGCTTGAGCGCATAGAGGAGACGGAACCCAATGTAAACGCGTACATCACGGTTATGGCCGAAAGCGCGCTGGAGCAGGCCGCCCATGCGGACAAGCTGCTCAAAAACGGCGGAGGCGGTACGCTCTGCGGCCTACCGGTCGGGATTAAGGACAATATGTGCATCAAGGGCGTGCGCACGACCTGCGCTTCGCGCATGCTCGAAGATTTCGTGCCGCCCTACGATGCGAATGTTATAGAACTTTTAAAAGCGCAGGGCGTTGTATTCCTGGGCAAATGCAACATGGACGAATTCGCGATGGGGTCATCCACCGAAACGTCGTATTTTGGGCCAACGAGCAACCCGCATGACCTCTCGCGCGTACCCGGAGGCTCGAGCGGCGGAAGCGCCGCGGCTGTCGCAGCCGGAACCGCTGTGATGGCGCTCGGCTCGGACACGGGCGGGTCGATCCGCCAGCCCGCGTCATTGAGCGGCGTTGTGGGCATGAAGCCCACGTACGGCATGGTCTCGCGCTACGGCCTTATTGCGTTTGCTTCGTCGCTGGACCAGATCGGCCCCTTAACGCGCAGCGTACGCGACTGCGCCATGATGCTCGACGCCATCGCGAAAGGCGACAGGCGCGATTCAACGTCGATCATGGACGCGGGCGGCGGCTTTGAGGCGCAGCTCGAGCGCGATATGAAGGGCATGCACATCGGTCTTCCGAAGGAGTATTTTGCAGAGGGCGTTGACGAGGAAATCCGGCATACGGTGCTGGAGGCAGTAAAAACGTTCGAATCAATGGGCGCCGTATGCGAGGAGTGCTCCCTGCCGCTTGCCGAATATGCGCTGATGGCCTATTACCTGGTTTCCTCGGCCGAGGCAAGCTCCAACCTTGCGCGGTACGACGGCGTGCGGTACGGGCACCGCGCGGAACATGCGCAGGACCACGAAGAAATGTTTATCAAAAGCCGCGGCGAAGGGTTCGGCCGCGAGGTGAAGCGCCGCATCATGCTGGGCGCCTATGTATTGAGCGCCGGATATTACGACGCGTATTATAAAAAAGCGCAGCAGGTGCGCACGCTGATCATGCGCGATTACGCCAAGCTCTTTGAAAAATATGATTTCCTGCTCACGCCCGCGTCGCCGACCACGGCGTGGACGGCCGGAGCGCGCATCAACGACCCGCTGAAAATGTACGCGGCCGACATGTGCACGGTGCCGCTGAACATCGCGGGCCTGCCCGGCCTGGTGGCACCCTGCGGCAAGAGCGTCGATGGCCTGCCCATCGGCATGCAGTTCATCGGCCCGCCGCGAAGCGACGGCCTTATCCTGAGCGCAGGGTACGCTTACGAGCAGGCATCCGGCAACGGCGTGATACGGCCGGTGCCGGTTGGAGGTGACGAGCAATGAAATACGAAACCGTGATCGGGATGGAGATACATGTCGAGCTTTCGACAAAAACGAAGATGTTCTGCAACTGCGCGAACGCGTTCGGGGCCGAGGAGAACACGCTGTGCTGTCCGGTGTGCATCGGGCTTCCGGGTACGCTGCCGGTCATCAATAAAACGGCGGTGGATTACTGCATCATGGCCGGACTGGCCACCAATTGCGAAATCACCAGGCACAGCCTGATGGACCGCAAAAACTACCATTACCCCGACCTGACCAAGGGCTTCCAGACCTCTCAGCTCTATTATTCACTGTGCAGGAACGGGCATGTGGAGATTGAAACCGATGCGGGCACGAAGCGCATCGGTATACTGGAGATACACATGGAGGAGGACGCGGGCAAGCTCGTCCATCCCGACGGGCAGCCTTATTCGCGCGTGGACTATAACCGCGCGGGCGTGCCCCTCATCGAGATTGTGACCGCGCCGGACATGCGCTCGGCTGAGGAAGGCCGCGTGTTCCTCGAAACGCTGCGGAACATACTGCTATCCTTAGGCGTCTCAGACTGTAAGATGCAGGAAGGGTCGCTCCGGTGCGACGTGAACATCTCGGTGCGGCCCGAGGGGAGCGAAAAGCTGGGCACGCGCGCCGAGATCAAGAACCTGAACTCGTTTCGCTCGGTCATGCGCGCCATCGAATACGAGGCCGAGCGGCAGATCGACCTTATCGAGGGCGGCGGGCAGGTGGTGCAGCAGACGCGGCGCTGGGACGACGCGGCGGGCGCGACGTCGGCCCTGCGTTCCAAGGAAGACAGCCACGACTACCGCTATTTTCCCGAGCCGGACCTCATGCCCATTGTCGTGGACGACGAATGGATAGAGAGGATACGCGCAAAGCTCCCTGAACTGCCCGAGAGCAAGCGTCTGCGCTACGAAAAAGAACTGGGGCTGCCCGGGCGCGACGCGCGCATGCTGAGCAGCTCGCGCACGTTGTCAAAACTGCTGGAATCGGCGATGGAGGCAGGCGCGCCGCCGCGCGCAGCCGGAAACTGGCTGGTCGGCGACCTGATGCGCATGCTGAAGGACCGCGGCATGGACAGCGAGGAAATCAGGTTTACGGGGGAGGACCTGGCCGCGCTTATAGCGCTTATCGATAAAGGGACAATAAGTTCGACGGCCGGGCGGCAGGTGCTCGAGGGTATGCTGGATACGGGGAAGCAGCCTGCGGCACTGGTGGAGGAACTCGGCCTCAAACAGATCAGCGACGCGGATGCGCTTATAGAGATCGTCAGAGAGATTGTCAGGGACAATCCGAAACCCGCCGCGGACTACCGCGCGGGCAAGGAGAAGGCTATGGCCTTCTTTACGGGACAGGCGATGAAGCGCACCAAAGGCAAGGCAAACCCCGTTTTGCTCCAGGAGTTGTTTGCAAACGAACTGAAAAAGTAGAACACGATACGTAAAAAACGCGCATAGGATGTTGTTGGGGAAAAAAGCACCTGCGCGGGGAGGACGGTTATTATGTGTGGTATCGTTGGGTATATTGGCAAAAGGCAGGCCTCGCCCTTGCTGATGAGCGGGCTCAGGAGGCTTGAATACAGGGGGTACGATTCGGCGGGCATCAGCGTGCTGGGCGAAGACGGCATCATCGTGCGCAAGACCAAGGGCCGCGTGCAGGATTTACAGAACCTGCTGGACGCAAAGGGGGCCGAAGGGTGCGTGGGCATCGGGCACACGCGGTGGGCGACCCACGGCGAGCCGTCGGACGTCAATTCGCATCCGCATATCGACGGGACCGGATGCATTTCGGTTATCCATAACGGCATTATCGAAAACTACCGCAAGATTCGCGAATGGCTGGAGGAACAGGGCTGCGTGTTCCTGTCGCAGACCGACACCGAAGTGGTGGCGCACCTTCTGAGCGTGTATTACGACGGGGACATGCTAAAGACCATCACCAAGGTGCTCCCGCTGCTGGAAGGGTCGTTTGCGCTGGGGATCCTTTGCAGGCAGGAGCCGGATAAGCTTTTCTGCGCGCGCAAGGACAGCCCGCTCATTGCGGCCAAGGCCGAGGACGGCTGCATGATCGCCTCCGACATCCCTGCAATCCTGGAGCATACGCGCAACGTTTTCCTGCTCGAAAACATGGATATCGCCGTGCTGGAGCATGGCGGCGTGACCGTATATGACCAGTTCGGCGAGATAGTGGAGCGCGAGATGCTCCATATCGACTGGGACATCGAGGTTGCGGAAAAGGGCGGGTATGAGCATTTCATGGCGAAGGAGATACACGAGCAGCCCAAAGCGCTGCGGGATACGCTCCAGCCCATGCTCGAACAAAAAGACGGGCTGTGGTCCATGCGCGAGAGCATACTGCAGATGGAGCCGGAGCAGGTGAAAAACATCAAACGCATCTGCATTATCGCGTGCGGAACCGCGTACCACGCTGGCATTGTGGGCAAGTACGTCTTTGAACGCCTGCTCAGGATTCCGGTAGAGATAGACATCGCGTCCGAGTACCGTTACCGCGACCCGGTCACGCTGCCCGATACGCTCTTTATCATCATCAGCCAGTCGGGCGAGACGGCGGACACGCTTGCGGCCATGCGCGAAGCCAGGGCGCGGGGCGGGAAGGTGCTGGCCATCACCAACGTTGTGGGCAGCTCGGTCGCGCGCGAGGCTGATTATGTGATCCACACGTGGGCGGGGCTGGAGATCGCGGTCGCGTCCACGAAAGCGTACACGTCGCAGCTGATGGTGCTCTACGCGCTCGCCGCCGAATTTGCGTTGCAGCGCGGCAATTTTACGGAGCAGCAGGCGTCCGAAATGTTTGAAAAGCTGCTGGGGCTGAGCGAAAAAGCCAAAGCGGCGCTTGCGGATGTAGACGAGATACAGCGGTTTGCCAGCATCTATTTTGACCGGCACAGCGTGTTTTTCCTGGGCCGCGGGCTGGATTACGCGCTGGCGATGGAAGCATCCTTAAAGCTCAAGGAGATATCCTACATCCACTCGGAGGCCTACGCGGCGGGCGAACTCAAGCACGGGACCATCGCGCTGATCGAGCAGGGGACGCTGGTGGTGGCCATGGCCACGCAGCAGGCGCTCGTCGAAAAGACGATCAGCAACATCAAGGAAGTAAAAGTGCGCGGCGCATACGTGCTGGCAATCGCGATGGAGGGCGACGACCGCGTCGCCAAGGAAGCCGACGAGGTGTGGTACATCCCGAAGGTTGACGATTCCATCGCGCCCGTGCTCGCGATACTGCCCATGCAGCTTTTCGCCTATTACATGGCGCTCGAGCGCGGCTGCGACATCGACAAGCCGCGGAACCTCGCGAAAAGCGTGACGGTGGAGTAAGAGTATATGATGGTGAAGAGATTGAATCCGTATTTTAAATAAATATGGCATGTATGTAGTGACAAAAAACATATGTGTTGGCATAATAGATACAACGAAGATAATCAGGGAGTGCGAACAATGTCTATCATTAATCTAACTCTAGCTGATCCTGATCCCTTACTTCATGTTCGTAATCAGATTATATGTGGAGATACTGTTAGCGTGCTGCGGACATTACCGGATACCAGTATTGATTTGATTGTGACATCACCGCCATACAATTTGAAAAACTCGAGTGGAAATGGGCTGAAAGACGGTAGAGGCGGCAAATGGAAAAATGCTCAATTGATAAACGGTTATGACACATATAACGATTGCATGCCGTATGATGAATATGTTAAATGGCAGCGGGAATGCCTGAAAGAAATGATGCGTCTTTTAAAGGACGATGGTGCGATTTTTTATAATCATAAATGGCGTGTACAAAATGGCTTGTTACAAGACAGACATGAAATTATTGATGGATTTCCTGTACGTCAAATAATTATTTGGAGAAGAAAAGGCGGCATCAACTTCAATAAAGGTTACTTTTTGCCTACTTATGAGGTCATCTACTTAATCGCAAAGCCCAAATTCCGCCTAGCACCAAAAGCAAACAGTTATGGGGATATTTGGGAATTTATGCAGGAGATGAATAACCCTCACCCTGCACCGTTTCCGGTCGATCTTATTGAAAGGATTATCTCCAGTACTTTTGCGCAAATTGTTTTAGATCCGTTTATGGGAAGCGGCACTACGGCGGTTGCGGCGCGGAACCAGGGCAGAGACTATATTGGTATAGATATTTCTCAAGAATACTGCGAAATGGCAAAAAAGCGCTTAAGAGGCGAAGAATGGCAAAAATGAATACCGATTCAGACAATGCTATTAATCTACAATCATTGCTGGTTAATCCTTGGGCAAATACATATTGGTTTGCACGGATGCTTATTAATGGGGATAAATATGGCAGTATTGGAAAAGAGAGCAAACTATTGTCGGAAATATCTCTTGGTTTGCGTAAAATAATTAAAGACGATACGCTGCCAGATGAAACTAAGGTTAAGCTATCAAAAGATACTATCAAAGCGTTACTTTATAATAGGTTCGCCCGTTCCGCCAGCAAGACGGAAAGAGTTCATTTGTTTTTCGATGACGTATCCACAAAGCTTAAAAACATCGAAGATGTCATTGTATTTGTTTTAACAGCCGAGAGCATTCTAATACCGATAAACAAAGCATTGGAAGAAATACCCAGCAATGATAGGGTGTACACGGAAGCTACGGCAAAAGCCTATCTTGACGAGCTTGGAGACGATGCGCTCGCAACTGTGATTGGGTTTTGGGATGATGCCGGTGTTGAAGGTTGTTTGAATGCCGAACGTGTTGCGGTTGTCAGAGAATTCACGCATCTTCGCAGAGATGTTTCTTTTTTGCCGGAATTTGAAGCTAATTTGGTGCTTACAGCTTTTATGCAGGAATACGAACGCCGTTTGGGCCAGAAACGCAAGGCGAGGGCAGGGGGCAGCCTGGAGGATGTAACCAGTTTTTTATTTGATTATTATCACATTAAAGCCGCAAAAGCTCCCGAGCATTTTCAAGCAGATATTGAGGTTGATAAATGGATACGCTGCAAGGATAAATGGCTTATTGGAATCTCTTGTAAACGAACCTTGCGAGAACGCTGGAAACAAGTCTCAAGCGCAACTGCCGAGGTTCTGGGCAGGTTTAAGATTAAACAATTATGGCATCTCGTGACATATGATGAGGACTTATCAGACGAAAAGCTCTCTCATCTTGGTGGAATGCGTCATATATTCTATTTGCGTGATGACAGCCGTCGTCTTGCTATATGTAGAGAACATATTGGTTTAAAAGACTATGTAAGGCCAATGTCCAGTTTTATTGATGATTTGAAAAAGGAAATTGGCTGAAAACAATGATATCACTCCCACTCTATAGTTCCCGGGGGCTTGCTTGTGATGTCGTACACCACGCGGTTTACGCCGCGAACCTCGCCTATGATGCGGGATGTTATTATAGTCAGCACGGGGTAAGGGATCTCGGCGGCGGCGACCGTCATTGCGTCGCTGGAGGTGACGGCGCGCACGGCGATGCAGCTGTCGTATGTGCGGGCGTCGCCCATGACGCCCACGGTGCGCACGCCGGTGTGCACAGCAAAATACTGCCATACGCTCTCCCCAAGGCCCGCTTTATCGATTTCCTCGCGTACGATGGCGTCGCTCTCGCGCAGGACGTGCAGCTTTTCGGCCGTGACCTCACCCATGATGCGTATCGCCAAGCCGGGGCCGGGGAAGGGCTGGCGCCAGACAAGGCTGCGGTCAATCCCAAGGCTCTCGCCGAGTGCGCGCACCTCGTCCTTGAACAGCATCCGAAGCGGCTCGATCAGGCCCTTAAAGCGCATGTTTTCGGGCAGCCCGCCCACGTTGTGGTGGCTCTTGATGGACGCCGACGGCCCGCGCCCGCTCTCGATCACGTCGGGGTAAATCGTGCCCTGTACCAGATAGTCCGCGTTCACCTTGGCCGATTCTTCCTCGAACACGCGGATGAACTCGTTGCCGATGATCTTGCGCTTCTTCTCGGGGTCGGTTACGCCCGTGAGCTTATCAAGGAAACGCTTGCTCGCGTCCACGGCGATGACGTTCAGCCCGAGATGGTCGCGGTAGGTGCGCACCACCTGCTCGGCTTCGCCCTTTCGCAACAGGCCGTGGTCGACGAATATGCAGGTGAGGTTGTCGCCCACGGCGCGGTGCACCAGCACCGACGCCACCGACGAGTCCACGCCGCCGGAGAGCGCGCTTAAAACCGGCGCGTCCCCCGCCTTTTCGCGCACCTCGCGCACAAGGTCGTCGATCAGGTTGCCCGCATCATAGCCGCCCGCGCAGCCGCAAATTTTATACAGGAAGTTCTTAAGAATCTGCATGCCGTGTGTCGTGTGCTGCACCTCGGGATGGAACTGCACGCCCAAGAGCTTCTTCGCGTCGTGCGCGAACGCCGCGATCACGCAGTTGTCGGTGCAGCCGATGGGCGTAAAACCGCCGGGAAGGGTTGCGACCTGGTCGCGGTGGTTCATCCAGACCACGGAATCGGTCTCAACGTCCGCAAAGAGGTCGTGCGTCGTGGCGGTAAAGCGCGCGAGGCCGTATTCGCCCGCCCTGGCTTCCTGCGTAGTTCCGCCCAGCATGTGCGATATGAGCTGCATGCCATAGCAGATGCCCAGCACCGGCACGCCCGTCTCAAACGTTTCGGGCGGGCAGGCGGGGGAGTCCTCCGCATGCACGCTCTGGGGGCCGCCGGTGAGGATGATACCCTTTAGGGACGCGTCGGCGTATTCCTCAAGCGGCGTATCATAAGGCAGCACTTCGCAATAAACGCCCAGTTCGCGCACGCGGCGCGCGATGAGCTGGTTGAACTGCCCGCCAAAATCGAGCACGATAATTTTTTCCCTGGTCATGGTTCCTCCCTGGCTTTGCTTATATAGGTTAAATATTGATTTCAGCAGTGATGTTGCCCACGGGATGCGCGTCCAGCACGGGCTGCACTTCGTTAGTAAGATACTCATGCACCTGCTCCGGCGCGCGGCCGATATAGAGCGACGGCTCCATCAGCGCTTCGAGTTCGGGCAGCGTCATGGAAAAAGCGGGGTCATCCGCAAGCCGCCCGATCAGGTCGCATACGCCGTCGCCCTCCTTCATGCGGCGCGACGCTTCCATAGAATGTACGCGTATGCGTTCGTGCAGCGCCTGCCGGTCGCCGCCCGCTTTCACGGCCGCCATCAACAGGTTCTCGGTCGCGATGAAGGGAAGGTATTCCTTAAGCCTCCGGTTGATGATCGCCGGATACACCACCATGCCGTCGGTCACATTGATGATGAGCGATAGTATGGCGTCTACGGCGAGGAAGGCCTCTGGGATGGCGATGCGGCGGTTCGCCGAATCGTCCAGCGTGCGCTCGAGCCACTGCGTGGATGCGGTCATGGCCGGATTCAAAGCGTCGGCGATGACGTAGCGCGCAATAGAGCAGATGCGCTCGCAGCGCATGGGGTTCCGCTTGTATGCCATGGCGCTGGAGCCGACCTGGCTTTTTTCAAACGGCTCCTCCAGCTCGCGCATGTGCTGCAGCAGGCGAACGTCGCTTCCGAAGCGGTGCGCGCTCTGGGCAATGCCGGACAGCGCGTTTACGATGCGGCTGTCTTCTTTTCTCGGATAGGTCTGGCCGGTTACGGCGTACGTTGCGGCAAAGCTCATCTTCTTCGCAATGAGGCTGTCCAGCCTGCGGCACTTTTCGTGGTCGCCGTCAAACAGGCTCAGAAAGCTGGCCTGCGTGCCCGTCGTGCCCTTGGAGCCGAGAAGTTTCAGGCTGTCCATCACGTACTCGATATCCGAAAGGTCCAGCATAAGGTCCTGTATCCACAGGCAGGCGCGCTTGCCCACGGTGACCGGCTGCGCCACCTGCAGATGCGTGTATCCGAGGCAGGGGAGCGACGCGTGCTCCCTTGCGAATCCCGCCAGATTGGCGATGGCTTTTACGAGCTTGTCCCGCACCAGCGCGAGCGCCTTTTTATAGATGATCATATCCGCGTTGTCGGTCACATAGCAGGACGTCGCGCCCAGGTGGATGATCCCGCGCGCGGCCGGGCACTGTAGCCCGTACGCGTACACGTGCGCCATGACGTCGTGGCGTATCTCGCGTTCTTTTTTGGCGGCGTCCCCGAAGTTGATGTCTTCGGTATGCGCCCTGAGTTCAGCGATCTGTTCATCCGTAATATTCAGCCCGAGATCCTGCTCGGCCTCGGCCAGCGCGATCCAGAGCCTGCGCCAGGTGCGGATGCGCTCCGTGG
>JBMOLJ010000060.1:0-68741 GCA_049324235.1 Bacillota bacterium | reverse complement strand
AGCTTCGCTTTGCGGGGACCCCGAGTGTGCAGCAAAGAAATGGCGCCTTAGCGGCATTTTAACCGTACAGGAAACCCATCGACAAACCCCAAAGGGGTTTGTCGATGGCCTGAGCCTTCGGAGCATGCGCCGAAGGCTGCCTTTTTGGAGCAAGCCCGGCTAAGCCCTGGAAACTTTTCATACTATGGGTTTTGTGATAAAGTAAACATACAATTAACCGCTACAAACATGTCCCTGAAAAAATGGATACATTTCAAAAACACATCCGAAGAATAGGGTACTTAGGGAGGATATGGAACGACTGATGTTTAGTAAACTGCCCAAAAGCGAATCTGTTCAACGCATCCAGAGAATGTTCGATGAATTGAACGCCAACAATCCCGACTGGGACACCGCGCTCGTGATCAACCGTATCAACCAGTACTATTTTACCGGAACCATACAGGACGGTCTGCTGGTATTTAAAAGAAACGGTGACGTCCGATTTTTCGTCCGCAGGAGCTTTGAAAGGGCGATCGATGAGTCCCCGCTCAGCAACATCCATCCCATGCAGAGCTACCGGGATTTGCTGGCGTTTTTTGACGGTGGTTTCGGCAATACATTCATAGAGACCGAGTGTGTCCCGATTGCCGTAATGGAGCGGATACAGAAGTATTTCAGCATCGGGGAAACACTGCCGCTGGACAGGATTATTACGAAGATACGGTCCGTCAAAAGTGCATATGAACTGGGCTTCATGGAGGAAGCGGGGGAAAAGCACCGCCGGGTGCTGATCGACATCGTGCCCACCCTGTTGACGGAGGGCATGCGGGAGGCGGATTTCATGGCCGGGCTCTACAGAGCGATGGTCAAGCTCGGGCACCAGGGCCTCATCCGGTTTTCGAGCTTTCAGGCCGAGATTCCCATCGGGCAGATGGGCTTTGGCGAATCAACGCTTGCCCCCACGAATTTCGACGGGCCGGGGGGCATGCGGGGGATGTCGCCTGCAACGCCGTCCGTATGCGGGGACCGCCTGCTGAGAAAGGGCGATCTGGTGTTCGTGGATATGGCTTTCGGGCTTATGGGGTACCATACCGATAAAACGCAGGTGTACTCATTCAAAGGCAGGCTCTGTGACCAGGCGCTGCGCCTGCATAAGGAATGCATGGAAGTGCAGAAGGCGGCCGCCGCGCTGCTCAGGACAGGGAACATTCCGTCCGAGGTCTATGCCGAAGCAACTGCAAGCCTGAGCCCGGAGCTTAGCAAGAATTTTATGGGGTATAACAACAGGCGCGCCCCGTTTATCGGGCACGGCATCGGGCTGTTCGTGGACGAGTATCCGGTAATCGCCAACGGCTTTAACGAACCCTTGCGCGAAAACATGGTGATCGCCCTTGAACCGAAGACAGGCGTGGCAGGCGTCGGGACGGTGGGGGTGGAGGAAACCTATATCGTGACCGGCGAGGGCGGGAGATGCATCACCGGCGGCGGTGCGGAAATCATGGAAATATAGGCGCCGCGGCCGACACAAAAAACGAAGTGGAGGACAGGCATGAAATTCTGCTGGTGTTCGATATCGGTCAACAATATGGATGAATCACTAAAATTCTATCAGGAAATCGTCGGTTTGCCTGTAAACCGCAGATTTAACGCAGGCCCGGACACGGAGATCGCGTTTTTGGGAGACGGGGAAACGCAGATTGAGCTAATATGCCCGAGGAGATGCAAGGTTCAAACGGGCGGGGACATCTCGCTGGGCTTTGTGGTCCAATCCGTTGATGACATGATGGAATTTGTCAGGGAAAAGGGAATCGAGATACAAAGCGGTCCTTTTCAGCCGAATCCCCGGGTGAAATTCTTTTTTGTACAGGACCCGGACGGGTGGAAGATTCAGTTCGCAGAAATGCTTAAGGCCTGAATATTAGAACCGCATAACTGGGCGGTTCATTCGGGTTGACTGAGAGAGCCCGGGTAAGCCGCTTTTTTGTTTTTCTCATCTATAAATAAAATATTGACAAACGCGCCAAACTACTATATAATTAACAGTAGTAAAAAAAATGCTATACTAAACGGGAGAAAAATATGAACGTTCAATATAAGAAAGGCGTATTCGAGCTGTGCGTGCTGTCGCTTTTGAAAAAGCGCGATTGCTACGGGTACGACGTTTCGGAATTTCTGTCAAAGCACATGGATATTTCGGACGGTACGGTGTATCCGATTCTGCGCAAGCTCAAGGCGGAAGGGTTGGTTACAACCTACCTTTCCGAGGAAAGCGGCGGACCTCCGCGCAAGTATTACAAGCTTACAGAGCTTGGGCTCAAGGAGTATATGGCCGCGAGGAAGGAATGGCTCGATTTTGTAAAGATTGTACAGAGCCTTTTGAGGGAGGATGATGACAATGAATAAGGAACAATATCTAAGCGCCTTGAGAAAAGCCCTTTATGCCAATAAAGTTGACGATATCGACGATATTGTTTCCGAATACGAGGAGCATTTTGCCAATAAGCTCTCGGACGGCTATCCCGAGGAGGAGATCGCGGCGAAGCTTGAAAAGCCGGAGGTCATCGCAAAGCAGTTTGTGCCTGACACAGAGAGTGATTCGCCCAAGCGAAAGCGCCCAAACGTCTTTGCAATCATCGGGATTGTTTTCCTTGATATCATCATGGCCATTTTGGATATTGTGCTCTATGCCTTCGTAGCCGTATTCGGCGCGGCGGCAGTCGGGCTGCTTGCAGCCGGAGCATTGGTCATAGCAGGCGGCGTTATCTTCCCGATACCCGTGATGCCGGCTATGGGCAGGGTCTTTCTCGGGGTTTCCATCCTGGCGCTTTCCCTGCCCGCGGCAATCGGTACTATTTACTATACGATGTTCGTCACGCAGCTCAACCGCGCATACTGCCGCTGGCATAAGCGCGTGATGAGCGGGCGCGTGAGCCCGCCGGTGTCCACCACGCCCAGGCTTCACGGCAAAGTAAAACGCAGGCTGAGAAACATTGTGCTCATATCGCTGCTTGCTTTTGTCATAGCGTTCGTTGCGGCGTATGTGCTTTTAACGGTCTTAGCCGGAGCAATCGAGTTCTGGCACGTTTGGCGCTGGTTTGCGTAGAGAAGGGGATTTGAAAAAATGCATACGGTTATTGTTACGGGGGCGACTTCAGGAATCGGTCTCGCTGTGGTTCGCGCACTCCTGAACAGGGAATACCGGGTTATCGGAATAGGACACTCCGAGAAAAACTGCAATATTGCACGCGCAGAGCTGCAAAAAGAATATCCCGGCGCGGACATCCGGTATTACTGGGGCGATCTCATGCAGCAGCGCGAGGTCAGGCGGCTCGCAAAAGCGTTAAAGCAGGACATCACACAGCGGTGCGGCGGAAAGCTGTACGCCCTTATCAACAACGCAGGCTGCGCGAGAAGCTGGTATGCCACCACCGAGGAGGGATATGAGCAGCTGTTCGCGCTGAATCATCTGGCAGGCTTTTTACTGACGCATTATATGCTGCCTTACCTGAAAAACGGACAGGGATGTGTGGTCATGACGGGGAGTAATTCCCACAAGCACATGAAGATGCGCTGGGATGACGTCATGTTTCAGAAACGCTACCATCCGCTGCTTGCATACAAGCAATCCAAGCTGTGCAACCTGCTGTTTGCGGATGCTTTGAACAGGCGGTTTTCGGTAAACGGCGTCCGGGCCTATGTGGTTGACCCGGGGCTGGTAAAAACGGATATCGGGTTTAAGGAAACGGGGAGGCTGGTGCGCTCTGTATGGGCGGTGCGTAAAAAGCAGGGCGCTAAGCCCGATATTCCGGCAAAGACCTATACGTTTCTCTGCGACGCGCAGCCCAGGGAAAACGGGCTGTACTACCGTTTTTGCAAGCAGGCAAAGTACAGCAGGCACGTTACAGAGCAAAACGCCGATAAGCTGTTTCACCTCAGTGAACAGCTTGCGGGAATCGAATTCGGAAGGGAGACGGAAGTATGAACGTAATCATCACGGGCGCGGCAGGCGGTCTTGGACGCGCATTTGCGGTTGAATGCGCAAAGCGCGGGTATGACCTGTTTTTGACGGATATTGACGGACAGCGTCTGGACGCTTTACAAGACGGCCTGTTCAGGCAATATGATGTAAAAGCAATTACATACCCCTGCGACATCACGGACGATGACGCGGTGCAAGAAATGCTGTCCTTTTCCGATAAGCTTGGCATACGCTTTGATATGCTGCTCAACGTCGCGGGCGTAGACTTTGAGGGCGGGTTCACCGTAAGGGAATCGAAACAGGTGCTCGATATCGTGAAACTGAATGTGGAAGCGACGCTCCGGGTGACCCACAACGTCCTCAGGCACAGGCACAGGAACCTCCCTTTTTATATTGTGTTCGTTTCCAGCCTCGCGTCCATGTATCCGGTGCCCTTGAAAGCGACATATGCGGCGTCCAAGCGTTTTTTGCTGGATTTTTCCATTGCACTGGGACAGGAGCTGAAATCGCAGAACGTGTCGGTGCTGTCCTTATGCCCGGGAGGGCTGCCCACCACGCCGGAGGCATTGAGCGGTATCGCTGCGCAGGGCTTCTGGGGAAACGCCACGACCAACCGATTGGAAGCTGTCGCGCACAGAACGATTACAAGAGCGCTTTGCAAAAAAAGAATCTACATTCCTGGTATCGTCAACCGGATATTCAGCATCGCGGGCAAACTCGTCCCGCCCTGCATTATGGCCAGGTTTCTGCACGGCCGGTGGGAAAAAGCGCAAACGAAATGGCTGACCGTGTAGGAATTCATAAAAATGCGGCTTATTCAGCCGCATTCAGTTTATCGAAAACCTATGTCCGTCATCTGAGTATAGCGGAAGAATCTTTGCGGCCGAAGAATTTTAATACAAAAAGATACTTTATCAAATAGCCAGAACGGGCAAACCGCGTTTCTTTCCTACACAGTCTTACTCCTCGATGCTGATAAGGTAGTCCATGAACTGGCGCGCGATCCTGGGGGAGCGTCCGCCGCGTCTGAGCGCGTACATTTCCGCTTCTTTTTCCAGCTCATCATCCTGCACCCTGATGCCGTACTGCGTTTTCAGCCCGCGGATTATCTCCAGATACCGCTCCTTATCCGGCTTGAAGAAATTGACCGAAAGCCCGAAACGCTCGGACAGGGAAGCAAGTTCCTGTATGGTTTCGTTGCGGTGGATGTCGTCTCCGGCCCTGTCCGAGAACGACTCTTTTACCAGATGCCGCCTGTTGCTGGTCGCATATATCGCCACATTGACAGTCTTTGCAAACACAGAGCCTTCCAGAACCGCCTTTAACGCCCTGAAATCGTCGTTGTCGCCAGTAAACGAGAGATCGTCGATAAACAGAATGAATTTTAACGGATTCGCGCTCAGTTCCTGTGCGATTACAGGTATATCCCGAAACTGCGTTTTTGTGATCTCGATCAGCCGCAGCCCCCGGCCCTTATACGCATTGACGATTGCTTTGACCGTGGACGATTTTCCTGTTCCGGCGTCGCCGTACAAAAGGACGTTGGCCGCCGGTTTTCCTTTAAGTAAAGCGAGCGTGTTCGCGATCACCGCCTGACGTTCCGCCTCATAGCTTTTGAGATCGGATAACTGTATGCAATCAGGCGACCTGACCGGAGAGATGGCGCCGTTCTTCACAACGAACATATGATGCTTTGAAAACATGCCGTATCCTATGGAGGAAATGTTGTCCATGCGGTTCATGTAAGCGGTGTGAAAATCGACAGCCGTGGTTTCCCAGACCGGCAGGTACCCGTCATAACCCAGAAATTCCCTTACCTGCTGGGCTGTCAGTTGCGAAATCTCTTCCAGGACTTTCAGCTCATGCAGCAGGCATTCTTCAAGCCGGCTGCCGGTTGGCTGGTTTTGCGCGCGCTTCAAAACATAGATATTTTCGTCCGACAGGACACGCTCAAGTATGGAATCGGTGAGATTGCCGTTTTCCGTATAAAGCAGGGAAACGAAGGATGCATAATTATTCACCCGCTCCGCCAAAGGCTTACCGGCGCAGGCGAGCAGACCGGACAGGCGCGTGAGCAATGCGTCGCTCAGCAGACGGCGGAAAATGACCAGCGCGTGCATTTTCAGGTTCAGCTTCTTTAAATCATTCAACCGTTTTCATTCCTCTCAGGGTCTAACTTAATGCGGTAACGTTATATTCGGGGTATAGTGCTATTATAGTTTTTTGTATTCATCCCGTCCAGATGATAATTGTTGCGGCAAAAAGCCCTGTGTTTTGGTATAATTTGGTTGAACATGGTATAAACGGGGGGACAGAGAATGAAGAAATTTTCGTTTTTGATAGTGCTTATTGTTGTGGTGTCTCTGACCGGTTGCAACGCGCAACCGGCGATGAACACGCCCGCGGTGACAGATGCCATAAGTACGGCTGTAATTACCACTACGAGCACGCCCGCCCAAATAAATATACCCGCCACAACCGGTAAATTTAAGCTTACCCGGGATACGGTAATCATGACAAGCGGAATTAAAGTATCGGATTGTGAGAGCTTTTTTGAACTGAAGTACCCCGAGTTAATCAAAAAGCTGGGAAATGATTATGAAAAAGTCATGACCGGAGCTGAAAATTCCTGGGAAGGATACCATTATGCGAAACTCGGAATCACTTTTGTTTACAATGATTACGATTATAAACTTGATGAAGCCCCATTAACGATGGTTGAATGTGATCATGAAAAAATCGCATTAAATGGTATCAAGGAGGACATGAATTACACACAGATTCAAAAGCTGCTCGGTCCGGGGAAAACAGAAATTATACCGGTTGCTGAGAATAATTACTATGATTTAGTATATGAAGCTGGAGATATTTACCTCATATTCAGTTCATGTTCAAAAGACGGTGCGGGCTGGTGGCTTACAATTCAGGGTGATTATAATCTATAGAGGGCGGGGGATTTCCCGCCCTCCCATGCTGCGAAGCGGTATTGCCACGCTCAAACCCACAGAATAATCCTATTTCAAACCGTTATACAGCGCGCTTAGCAGCGTGCCGTTCGTGTTGCAGGAAAGCTCCCATATGGCTGCGCCCGCGATCCCGCCGGAATTGATGTACGCCGCCTTTTCGGCGATGGACTGCGGGTCGTCATACGAGATGAACGTGGAGCCGCCCAGCAGCCAGGGCACGCGCGCGTCCGTATGGTACCGCCGTATATACGACGAATTGTTGAGATACGAGGATACGATCGCGTCATAGGAAATGGAAGCGCCGCCGGTAAAGCGCTGGTATAGTCCGTTGTTGGCGGTGGCTACTCCGGTATACCTGTATCCGTAGAACGGCACCCCCATGACGGTTTTGGATGCAGGGAAACCCTTGGACTGCCAGAGTTTGATGGCCGCATCCACGCTCCATTTGTATTGCGGAGACGGCTCGGAAGGCGTGTGGAGCGGCGCGTTGAAATCCGTATAATTATCCCATGTGCCGTGTATATCATAGGTCATGACGGTAGCGAAATCGACATACCCTGCCAGCAGCGAAAGCTCGGTGTTTGCGGCATAGCCGGTTCCGGCCCCCCCAGCAAAAGTGAGCAGGTAATGTCTCCCGTCGACAGCGCCTTGTACGTCCAGCTTCTCGCGCAGCTTCATCATGAGAAGCGTAAAATTATGCTTATCCTCTGGCCTTGCGGTATTGGCGGCAAGCCCGCCCCCGCAGGGATACTCCCAGTCGATATCCACGCCGTCGAAGCCGTATTGCTTGATAAAGGCAACCGCGCTGTCTGCAAAAGCCGTGCGGCTTGCATCGGTCAGCGCCGCGTCCGAGAACTTGCCCGACCAGTCCCAGCCGCCGACAGAAATGAGCGTTTTGATGTTGGGATAGAGCTTCTTCAGTGCGTTCAGTTTTGTAAAATTTGACGCATCCACATAGGGATCGCCCATTTCAACTTTCAGGTTATCGTCGATATTAGCAAAGGCATAGGTAATATGGGTCAGTTGCGCCGCCGGGATTTTATCGGGCGTATATCCTGAGTAGGCAGCCCATGACGCGTAATATCCGGCGATGATTCTGCCGATTGGGGGTATGGCTGCCGTTTTGAACGTCACCGTATTGCTGGCAGGGGACAAATTGCCCGCAGCGTCGCGGGCCTTTACACAGAAGGAGTAGGATGTCGAGGGTGTCAGGCCCGTTGCGCTATAGCTTGTACCCGAAACGGACTCGATGTTTACGCTGTTCCTGTACACCAGATAGGCGGCGACACTGACATTATCGGTCGAAGGCTTCCATGTAAGGCTTGCCGAATCGGCGTTCACGGAAGCAACGGAAAGGCTTGTTGGCGCGGTCGGGGCTTGCGTATCCTTTTTGGAGGTACCCGTAGTGCCCGTCTTACTTGCCGAGGAGGCAGGCGCTGCATTATTTTTGGGCAGAGTTTGCACACGGATGGTTGCGCTGGGCTTTGAATAGTTTTTTCTTTTGTCGGTTGCTTTTACATAGAACGCATACGATTTACCGGAGGTAAGCCCCTTGACCGTATAGACTGTCGATTTAGTGGAGCCGATATATTTATTATTGCGGTATATTCTGTAAGAATAGACGCCGGTGTTGTCCCTGGAGGCCGTCCACCGCAGTTTAACCGTTGTCTGGGTTACGGATGAGACAGCAAGGCCTGTGGGTTTTGTGGGCGGTGTTCGGTCTGTGGCCGCCTGTACGTTTGTTGTTCCAACCGAAAACACGAAGAATGCGATCAGAACGAGAAGGATATTTTGGATTCTTTTCATCCATACCAACCTCTTATTATCTAAATTTGTAAAAGGTGGTTCTTGTGTTGTGGAAACAACATAAAAACTTCCCCTTCGGCAACCGGTTGCCATCCGTGATATGTACGGGAAGGCCCTGGACTTTGCGTCCCTTCCTTTCGGGCGGATGCAAAGTTTGTTTAACAGACAATACGTATATCAACATGAAATATTCAGCGTAATCAGGTAACATAATTTACCAAATCGGCGCGAAAAGAGGTGCATTTTTTATAGGGGCTAAGTGAGATGCCGAACCATTTTACAGCCACTTCCATAGAATGAAAAAAAACGGAGTGGAAATGATGGAAACCTTGTATACGGGGTCTCGAGGCCCCTATGTAAAGCTTGTACAGAGCCTGCTCAAACGGATAGGCTACGATTCCGGTCCGGTGGACGGGGTATTCGGTTCCCAAACCCGGCAGGCCGTTATAGCATTCCAAATGAACAACGGATTGACGCCGGATGGCATCGTTGGACCGGCGACCTGGAGGGCGTTCAATACTATCTTAAGGGGATACGCGAACTACACCGTGCGTCCCGGGGACACATATACCTCCCTAGCCCGAAGATTCTACACGACCGTCAACGCCATTATCACCGCCAACCCCGGCGTGGATCCCAATTTCCTGCAAATCGGGCAGACCGTTGTGGTTCCTTACGGAATTGACGTTGTTTTCACCGACATTGATTATACATACGATATCATGGAAATGAATATCCGGGCGCTTAAGGCGAGGCACCCCTTTTTGGAGACCGGCGTCATAGGCAAAAGCGTCATGGGAAAGAATATATACTACATACGGCTTGGCGCCGGCTCCCACGAAGTCTCCTACAACGGCTCCCATCACGCCAACGAGTGGATCACCAGTCCGTTTTTGATGAAGTTCATCGAAAACTTCCTCAAAGCCTATGTAAGCAGGGCCAGCATCCGTGGCTACGATATTGCCGCGCTCTGGAACCGGAGCAGCATGTATATCGTACCCATGGTCAACCCCGACGGCGTGGATCTTGTACTGGGAGCCATAAGCCCCGATAATCCGTATTACCGGAATGCGGTTAGTCTAAACCGCACCGGCCAACCCATCCCGCGGGTGTGGAAGGCGAATATCCGGGGAACCGATCTGAATCTGAATTATCCGGCTGGTTGGGAGCGGGGCGTAGAGTATGAGCGGTCTCTTGGGACCACTGGCCCCGGCCCGGCGAATTACGGCGGCCCCGCCCCCCTTTCCGAGCCGGAGACGCTCGCTATGGCCGAGTTTACCCGCCGACATAGCTTCACGCTGGCGATAGCATTCCACACGCAGGGAGAGGTTATTTTCTGGCAGTACCTCGATCTCGCGCCGCCCGAAGCCCTGCCGATAGCGGAGCGTTTTTCCCGGATAAACGGGTATGCCGTGCTGACCAATCCGCCCGAAGCGTCCTTTGGCGGTTACAAGGACTGGTTCATACAAGAATACAGAAGGCCCGGGTATACCTTCGAGGTCGGCCGCGGCGTCAAGCCCATCGGTACAGAGCAGTTCAATACGATCTATAATCAAAATGAGGGTGTCCTGCTGGAGGCGTCGGTGATTTAACACATTGTGAAAAATCTAAAATGTGTACGCCGGCAAAAGTATGCGTGCAGGGTCTTCGCCGCGATGAGAGTAAACGGATTACGCCTGTTAAAAAAACCAAAATTTTCGGGCTTGCGCAATTTCCATGGTAAATGTACAATACCCTTAACGAGATGGTTATATGTAAGGGAAGATTGCCGTGCTAAGTAGAGTCCATCGCGCGCTTGCCGACTATCCCATCATTGCGACGGTGTACAGCACGCCCGAGCCGCATTCGGAAGTGATACGCGCTGCGATTGATTCAGCGGCCAACATTATCACGTTTGTGCGGGGCAGCGTATTCGACATGGAGCGCGACGTACCGGCCATTATCCAAAGCGGGAAACTGTTTTTCGTACACATGGATTTGGTCAAGGGCGTGGCGCGGGATGAATTCGGCATCCGGTACATCGCGCAAAAGCTGGGTGCGCAGGGGATCATCTCCACGCACGGACACGTGCTGAAATTGGCGCGCGAGGAAGGCCTGCTTACCATCCAGCGCACTATATTGGTAGATTCGGTTGCTTTTGAGAACAACATCGAGATCATCAAGAGCTACAAGCCCGACATGGTGGAGGTCATGCCCGGCCGTATTCCTGAATACATCACGAAGCTCTGCGAGCGTTTGGACGCACCCGTGATCACGGCGGGCATGGTGTATACCAGGGAACACGTGATGGCTGCGCTGAAAGCGGGCGCACTCGGGGTAACCACTTCGGCGCGCGAATTGTGGAACGATACCTGAAACGCGTCGGAGCAAACTCCGTGGAGTTGCCAGGGAAGGGCTTTGCGGGGGACCACAGCCTAAAACTGAATAGCTTAATCCTTAGAGTATATCGTTTCTAATGGGTGGATTTTGGAGCCATATGAAAGAATGCTTAGACATTTCTTTTGTATGGCTTTTTGTTTTCCCCTTATTCCTAAGAAACGGAAATTTATGGATAAACCAAGGCCGTTTATCCACGCTAATAAAAACATCAATGGCGCTGAAAGGGCAAAGAGTCCGGCGCTGAAGAAGGAGGTTCCTATGAAACAGTACGTATTGGTTATCGACGAGGGGACAACGGGCACCAGGGCGCTTATTTTCAACCGCAGCTTTGAGATTGTATCCCAGAGCTATGAAGAATTCACGCAGTACACGCCCGCCGAGGACAGGGTAGAGCACGACGCCGAGGAAATCTACGACAAGACCATCAGGATGTGTAAAAACGCGCTGGAACAGGCAGGCCTGAGCGCGGAGGACATCGCGGCGGTCGGCATCACCAACCAGCGCGCCACCAGCGTGGTGTGGGACAAAAACACGGGCAAGCCTTTGTACAGGGCCATCGTGTGGCAGGATTCGCGCACCGCCGAGAAGTGCCGCGCCATCAACGGGAGCGAATGGGGCGAGAAGGCGCGCAAGGCCACGGGCTGGACCGTCGCGCCGGTGTATTCCTCGCTCATGCTCAACTGGATGATCGAGAACGTGCCGGAGATCAAGGACGCCATCGAAAAAGGCACGGCCCTTTTCGGCACCATCGACACGTGGCTTATCTGGAAGCTGACCGGAGGGGCCGTGCACGCGACGAGTTATTCGAACGCATCGGTGATGGGAAGCTACGACCTGTACGCCAATGAATGGTACAAAGAATTTCTTGATTTCCTCGGCGTTCCGGTGAGCATCTATCCTGAGGTGCGCGAGGACTCGGGCGATTTCGGCTCCACGCTGCCCGGGATATTCGGGGCGCCCATCAAAATCACGGCCGACATAGCCGACCAGCATTCGGCGCTGTACGCGCAGGGCTGCCGCAGCGCCGGACAGGCCAAGTGCACCAACGGCACCGGAACGTTCCTGGACATCAACATCGGAGAGACCTGCTCCACCAGGGAAGGCGGCATCAACACGGTAATCGCCTGGTGCATCGGCGGAAGGATGATGTACGCGGTGGAAGGGTATGTGAACGTGACGGGTTCGGCAATCCAGTGGCTGCGCGACGGGCTGGAAATCATCAAATCCGCGCCGGAAACCGAAGCCATCGCTTCCAGCGTGCCCGACACCAACGGCGTGTATTTCGTGCCCGCGCTGACCGGGCTGGGCGCGCCCTTCTGGGATCCTTTCGCGCGCGGCCTTATCATCGGCATCACGCGCGGTACGACGCGCGCACACATCGTGCGTGCGGCGCTCGAAGCCATAGCGCTCCGCACCAAGGACATTACCGAGACTGTGGCCGCACAGACCGGCATCAGGATGCAGAGCATCAAGATCGACGGCGGCGCGTCTAAGAACAACCTGCTGGCCCAGATGTTCGCCGATTTCATTGATTGTACCGTGGAGCGCCCGAGCTCAGTGGAGGCCACAAGCCTTGGCGCGGCGCAGATGGCCGGACTTGCCGTCGGGATGTGGCAGGAATCCGACTTTGATAACGCGGTGGTCAGTGACAGCGTGTTCACCCCGCAGATGGACGAAGCAAAGCGCAATGAGATCTACAGTGCATGGAAAAACGCGGTGGAGCGCAGTAAGAACTGGCTTGCATAGCTGAACTGTCCGGCGGGCTTGCCGGAGAGAAGCGGTTCTCTCCGGCAAAGGCCCCGGTGTTGGGAGGGAAACGAACATGGTGGAAACGTTTTACAGGCGTTTGCATGAACATGAACGGTTGAAAGGGTACGATGTGCGGGCGGAAGTAAAGGACGGGGATATCCTCTGGCTCTTCGGCACGGCGCAGGCCTGGGAGGACGTGGTCGCCGTCGGGCATCTCGCGGCTTCGGTACCCGGGGTGCGCAATGTGGTTAGCCATATGCGCGCGCTTAACGAAAACCCGCCGGAGCATGACCGAACGCATCTGATCGAAGCGGGCCGCGGCATCGGCGTGATTGAGCGGGTGGATGTGCTCGTCATAGGGGGCGGCATCACGGGCTGCGCTGCGGCGCGGCAGCTTGCAAAGTACCGGCAGAGCATACTGGTGGTGGAAAAATGTACGGACATCGGGGAAGGCAACACGAAATCCAACAACGGCATGGTCCATTCGGGGTATGATTCCAAACACGGCACCTTAAAGGCACGGCTCAATGTGGAAGGGAACGCCAAATACGACAGATGGGCGCGCGAGCTCGGTTTCAAGTTTTGCCGGACGGGTTCTTTCGTAGCCGGATTCGACGAAAACGACCGCAAGCATATGGAGTATTTCCTTGAAAACGGCAAAAAGAACGGCGTGCCTGGCATCGAGATCATTTCGGGCGAAAGAGCGCGCGAGATCGCGCCCTATCTGAGCGACGAGATACAGTTTGCATTATGGACGCCGTCGGCGGGCTATGTGGAGCCGCAGGAGGTGACGCTGGCCCTTGCCGAAAACGCTGTTGACAACGGCGTGCGGATCATGCTTGAAACCGAGGTGGCGGCCATAGACACAGGAGAGCCCCACCGGGTGGTTACAAACCGGGGCGTAATCGAGGCAAATACCATCATCAACGCGGCGGGAATATATGCCGACGAGATTGCGGCGATGGGGGGGGACGAGTTCTTCACTATCCATCCGCGGCGGGGCACGCTGGTGATATTCGATAAAAACCTGAAAGGCAGGCTGGTCCAGTTCGTGGGAACGACGCCTGCCAACCATACCAAGGGCGGCGGTCCGACCGAAACGCCGGAGGGCAATCCGCTCTGGGGCCCGTCGGCGATCGAAGTGCCCGATAAGGAGGACTACGCGGTGGACGCCGACGACGTAGACTTCATACTGGACAAGGGCTTCAAGCTCACACGCGGTTTTACGCGCGGCGACGTGATCACATTTTTCAGCGGTACGCGGGCGAGTACCTATAAGGAGGACTTCATCATCGAGCCTTCGCGCAAGGTCGAACGGTTCATCCACGTGGCGGGGATGCAGTCGCCGGCCGTGGCTTCGGCCCCGGCGGTGGCGGATCTGGTGGAGGAAATATTTTTAAAGATGCATCCTGACGTCAAGCAAAAGCCGGATTATAATCCGTACCGCACGCCGCCCAAAGAGTTCAGGCACTGCACGAACGAAGAGCGCGAGGCGCTGATCAAACAAGACCCAAGATATGGCCACATCATATGCCGCTGCGAAACGGTGACCGAGGCCGAGATTGTAAATGCCATCCGCGGGAAGATTCCCGCGCGCACCATGGACGCCGTGAAAAGGCGCACGCGCGCGGGCATGGGGCGGTGCCAGGGCGGATTTTGCGGGCCGCGCGTGCTCGCGATACTTGCGCGCGAACTGGGCGTTCCCCCTGAGCAGGTTACAAAAGACGGGAGAGGCTCCGAACTTTTGAGCGCGCCTTCCAGGCCCCTGCCTCCCAAGGAGGTGTGCGCCAGATGAAAACGATAAAAACGGACGTCGCTGTGATCGGCGGCGGGCCGGCCGGGCTTGCGGCTGCGCTGGAAGCAAGGAAGCTGGGCGCAAAAACGCTGATCATTGAGCGCGATTTTGAGCTGGGCGGCATCCTGCAGCAGTGCATCCACGACGGCTTCGGGCTGTTAAAATTCGGCGAGCGGATGTCCGGGTGCCAGTATGCCCAGCGATACATCGATGAAATTGAAAAAGCGGGCGCGGAAGTCCTGACCGATACGATGGCGCTGGAAATCACACAGGAAAAGAAAGTTTTTGCGGTAAACAGCACGCACGGGCTTATATGCATCGACGCGGGGGCAATCATTTTGTGCATGGGCTGCCGCGAGCGCACGCGCGCGCAGGCGTTCATACTGGGCACGCGGCCTGCGGGCGTGTATACCGCGGGAGTGGTGCAGCGCTTCATCAACATGGAGGGCTATCTGCCCGGCAAGCGCGCGGTGATCCTGGGCTCGGGCGATATCGGGCTGATCATGGCCCGGCGCATGACGCTGGAGGGGATCGAAGTCGAGGGCGTGTACGAAGTGATGCAAAGTCCGGGCGGACTGACGCGCAACATCGTGCAGTGCCTGGAGGATTACGGCATCCCGCTGCATTTGAGCCATACGGTCGTAAAGGTCCACGGCAAAAAGCGCGTGGAGGGCGTTACGGTTGCGCGCGCAGACGAGAAACTCCGGCCCGTAAAGGGGACGGAGCGGAGGATCGGCTGCGACATGCTGGTGCTCTCGGTGGGCCTGATTCCCGAGAACGAGCTTTCCAGGGAGATCGGCATCGAAATGGACCCTGTCACGCGCGGGCCTGTGGTGGACGCAGACATGATGACGTCTGTCCCGGGAATATTCGCCGCCGGCAACGCGGTGGCGGTCTTCGACCTTGTGGACTATGTGTCCGCAACAGGCGAACGCGCGGCCCGCGGGGCCGTCAGCTATATCAAAGGCGGCTTGCGGGCCGCCGGGGAATACGCCGCCGTGACTGCGGGCGATAATGTGCTTTACGTAATCCCGCAGAGGGTACGGATGGGCGACGTGAACGTCGACCTGTATATGCGCGCAAAACGCCCGCTGCGGCAGGCAGCGGTGACGGCGCGGACGGTGGATGAAACGCTGCTGTCAAACCGGCATGCGGTGGTCAGCCCGCCCGAAATGGTGCATGCGCGCATCAGGCATGTAGGATGTCCGGGCGCCGATGGGCTGCGGATCGATATCAGTGGGGAGGATGCGTGATGATGACCGAAAAGACGTATACCTGCATCGTATGCCCCAAAAGCTGCAGGGTCAGCCTGCGAGATGGAAGCGGAACCCTTACGGTCACCGGCAACGGCTGCAAAAGGGGCGCGGCGTACGCGCGGGCGGAACACGAAAATCCGGTGCGCATGATCACCACCACAGTGCGCATAGAGGGCGGAGAGCTGCCGGTGCTGCCCGTCATCAGCACGGGCGAGGTGCCGAAAAGCTATCTGAAGGACTGTATGGCGGCGATATACGCTGCGTCCGTGCGCGCGCCCGTAAGGCAGGGGGATGCGGTGCTCCGCGATATCCTGGGCCTGGGCGTGGACATCGTCGCCGCGCGGGACATAAAAAACAACGTTAGAAAGAGGAATACCGTATGAATAACGAAAACATCAGTGCGTTTTTGAAGGAGGTCGAGTCCGCTCTGCCAGGCATGGAGGTCCTGCGGCGCGAGGAAGACCTGCTCATCTACGCCCACGGCTGTTATCCGGTGGAATACAAATGGATCCTGCAGGGGAAATACAGGCATCTGCCCTCGGCGGTGCTCCTTCCGCGGAATACGGAGGAGGTCGCGGCCATTGTACGCCTTACGCGCGACAGGAAGATACAGACCATACCCTTTGGCGGCGGGTCGGGTATCGTAGGGGGCAGCATGCCCGAGGACAGCGAGGTCATGATTGATACGAAGCTGCTGCGAGATTTCTCCATCAACCCCGTCAACTGCACGGCAACCGGCGGCGCGGGCCTGTCGGGCGCTGACTTCGAGAACCTGCTCAACGAGAGGGGTTATACGGCAGGGCATTACCCGCAGTCCTTTCAGAGCGCGGTGCTCGGCGGGATGGCCAGCACCCGGGCCATCGGCACCTTTTCCACCAAATACGGGAAGATGGACGACATGGTCAACGCGCTGGAGGTGGTGCTGCCCGACGGCCGCGTACTGAAGACCCCGGCGGCGCCCAAGCGGTCCACCGGCCCCGAGCTGAAGGAGCTGTTCCTGGGGGCCGAGGGCGTGTACGGCATCGTGACCGCGGTGGAGATGAAGATCTATCCGGTAGCTGAAAAACGCCTGTTCGAAGCCTATACCTTCCCGACGACGGGGCAGGGGCTGGAGGCCGTCCGCGAGTTTATCCAGGCGGGCATCTGTCCGGCGGTGGTGCGCCTGTACGACGAGGTGGAAGCCGCGCACAAGATTGGCCACTACGGCTTTGAAGAGGGGTACGCACTGCTCATCATGGGGTATGAGGGGCTTGAAAAGATGGTGGACATCGAACAAAGCATCGTTCAAAGCACGTGCGAGGCCTACGACGGGTTATACAAGGGCGAGCGGGCCGGACGGGAATGGTTTGAGACACGCTTTTCAACCAAGAAAATGCTGGACTTCGACGCCATACGGGGCGGCACGGCCGACGCCATCGAGGTCGCCGCGCCGTGGGACTGCATCCATGCGGTGTGGTCCGAGATGCGCAAGGCCCTTGAACCCCTGTGCACGGTGGTCGACTGCCATTTTTCGCACGTGTACCATACGGGCGCGAGCGTGTATGTGATCTTCCACAGCGAAACCGGCGGCGATGACTTCGACGGGGAGCGGCGCTATGAAGAATGCCTCAAGATTGCGGTCGAGACCAGCCTGAAACACGGGGGCAACGTCTCCCACCACCACGGCGTGGGCAAGGCGAAAGCCGCTTATCTTGAAGGAGAACATGGGGTTGGGCTGGACGTGATGCGCAGCATCAAGCTGGCGCTCGATCCTGACCGTCTCATGAACAGGGGGGTGCTCGGACTATGAGGGAGTTCACGCTTAAAAATTTTGAGGAGCAATTGACAAAGCAGGTCCTGCACATGGATCAGGGCGTGTGCTACAATCCCGAATTCCGTGCGACCCGCAGGATGCATGACTACCCTTCAAGGAAGCTCCAGATCGCGCGCGCCATATACAAAGGCGAACTCGAACCCACCGAATACGCCGCGGACATCGTCTTCTCCAGCATACTCTCCGGCCAGGGCGAGCGGTGGCAGAACTTTGGCGAAAACAACCTGGATTATACGCTGGTTTCCATGCTCTGCCGCGAGATGCTGCTTGAAAAAGGCGTGGGACATAAATATGTGAACGCGCTGATGGAACTGTTGAACAAATATGACGGCCACGTCGCCGATGCGGCAGGCACCGCGCCGGTCTGGCGGGAGGCCATGCCGCTAAGCCGCAACAGTACCGTTTACCTGTGCCTCGACGATGCAACCGCCGCTTATGCTACAGCGTCCGCACCCGCGTTCGGACGGCTGATGCGCGACGCCGGTCTGGAGTTTGGCAATACCATAGAGCCGGTTTTCGCAGGGTATGAATATTTTGCATACGGGCTTATCGACGGCGGCATTGCGCATCTGCAAAAATGGGCCGAAGCGATCCGCGGAGCGGGATTCGATACGGTGATGACGCTGAGCGGGCAGACGGAGATGATTTTCAAAAAGCTCATGCCCGCCGTGGGCATCGGGCACAGCTTGAAGGTATTCAACGCGCTCGATTTCCTTTCGCCCATAAAGCTCCCCGAACCAGGGTATGTGTATGCCGGCAGCTTCTATACGCGCATGCTGCGCCGCGAAGCCCTGTTCAACGCGCTCGTGCCCAATACGGCCGAGCGCGTAGCCGCGTCGTCCGTGGAATTCAATCCGGTTCTGGAAGCGGACAACCGCGTGAACACGGTGACAATATGGCAGCCGCCGGTCTGCGCCGAGTTTGCGGCGCCCGGTCTTGACGGGGCGCTGCAAAAAGCCATCTGCGAAGACGCGGCTATGCAGATACTATCGGCAAACCCCTCCCTGGTGGCCGTTTTCGATCCATATGCCTACCATGCGCTGACTGTAAGAGGCTTTGACAAAAAGGTAACGTATTTTGCCGAACTGATATGAAAAAGCTTTCTTCCAACCCACCCTCTCCTTATATACTTTGGCGAAATAGTCCGGCTGCCCAAAACGGCAGCCGGACTATTTCGCCTGGCCGGATGGCCTGAAGAATGTCATATATGGAGATATTGAGCTGAAAAAACACATAAGTGAAGGAATGCATTTAAATTACAGTGAATAGTATTATGATATGTTATAATAAGGGCGAAGCCCCAATCAACCGATAGGGAGGGATTCATAAAATGGCAGGCAGGTATCTTTTAGGGTATGATATTGGTACAATGGGAAGCAAGGGCGTGATCATCGATCAGGAAGGCAAAGTCCTTGCGAGCAAGACCATGGAGCATGGCGTGAGCGTCCCCCGCCCGGCCTGGGCCGAGCAGGATGCGGAAGCGCTTTACTGGGGCGAATTCAAACTGATCGCGCGGCAGCTTCTGGCAGAATCCAGGGTTGATCCGAAGGAGATCGCAGGGATCGGCGTAAGCGGCCTCACGCCTGATATTGTCCCTGTCGACAGGGATGGTAACGCTGTGCGGCCCTGCATTATTTATATGGACAGGCGCGCCGTAGCCGAGTGTGAGTCGACGATGGACAAATTCGGCGGCAAGGTTTTCGAAGTTTCAGGTAACATTGCAGACCCCTATTTTGCCGGTTACAAGGCAATGTGGTTTGCCCGCAACGAAAAGGAGCGGTATGACCAGACATGGAAGATGCTCAACTCCCACGCCTTCGTCATATTGAAGCTGACCGGCGAAGCGGTGGTTGACTACGGTGTGGCCGGACTGAACGCACCCTTCTTCGACCAGAAGAATCTGCAGTGGTCCGGGGAAATGATTGAAGGCTGCGGCTTGGATATGGATAAGTTTCCAAAGGCCTATGCCGCCCATGAAGTGATCGGGACCGTGCGCCGCCTGGCCGCCGAGGAGACCGGCCTGGCTGAGGGCACTCCCGTGATCGCCGGGGGCGGCGTGGACGCTTCCGCTTCCGCCTTCAGCGTCGGTATGGTGGAACCGGGGGAGTCCTCCTGCATGTACGGGACCACGCACTGCTGGCAGATCGTACTCCCCGAGCCGAAGTTCGACGACAGGTTTATCAATTTCCCGCACATTGTGCCCGGCAGCTATGTCGCCCTTGCCGGCTTGGGAACCAGCGGCGCCATCATCAAGTGGTTCCGCGACAACTTCGGCGAACTGGAAAAAGAGTATGAGTCAAAACGGGGCACAAGCGCCTATAAGCTTCTGGACATGGAAGCGGCCCGCGTGCCCAAAGGCTCGGACGGGTTGGTGCTGCTTCCCTACTTTATGGGTGAGCGGTCGCCTATTTGGGACCCGAAGGCGCGCGGCGTATTTTTCGGGCTCTCGCTCTATCATACACGGGGGCATATGTTCCGCGCCGTGCTGGAAGGAATCGGGTATGCGCTTGAACACCATGCGGAGATACTTAGGGAGCAGGGCCTCATGCCCGGACGCATCGTAGCGGTGGACGCGGGCGCGAGCAGCAGCCTGTTCAGGCAGGTCATCACCGATATCATGAATACGCCGCAGGACTATATGGCCAAGGTGTCCGGCGCTCCGGTCGCGAACGCATTCCTGGCCGGGCTGGGCGTGGGCATCTACAAGGATTTCAGCCAGATCAGAGACTGGGTCAAATACGACCAGGCGAACGAGCCCGACCCCGATTCCCATGCCGTATACCGCAAGCTCTACCAGGTGTACCGCAACCTCTACGAGAAGACCAAGGACGATATGCATGTCCTGGCTGAAATGTAATCAAAAGCTTTGCGCTGAAAAGCCAGGCTTAGCGGGGGTGGGGGATCGCAATCCCCTACTTTACTCGAATCTGACGACATGTGCGTCAGAGCGTCGGAGCAAACTTCGCTCCGCTTGCTTCCGCGCGGAAGCGTGAAAGCTCGTACGCTGCGTTACTCCTCCTTATCCCCACAAAGCTTCGCTTTGAGGGGGCCCCGAGTGCGCAGCGAAAAAATGCCGCTTTAGCGGCATTTAACCGCACAGAAAAACCGATGACAAATCCTAAAGGGTTTGTCATCGGCAAGTAAGGAGTGATTTGATGCAGGCGCTCCGTCTGTATGGACCAAGTGATTTGCGCCTTCAGGATATCCCTGTCCCGAAGGCGTCCGCGGGGGGGCTTGTGGTCAGGGTGGAAGCCTGCGCCATCTGCGGCAGCGATGTGCGCAACGTGCGCGCGGGCGGCTCATCTCACGGGATGGACCTGCCCGTGACCATCGGACACGAAATAGCCGGAACTATCCACGCGATCGGCGAAGGCGCCGTTGGTTTTGAACCGGGGCAGCGGGTCGTGCTGGCCGCGGTTATCGCCTGCGGGTCCTGCCGTTACTGTCTGCGGGGAATGCAGAACCAGTGCAGGCGCAAAGAGGCCATTTCCTACCGGTATGACGGCGGGTTTGCGGAGTATATTGCGATTCCGCCGCAGCTCGTAGCCGGAGGCGGGGTGTTGCCTATGCCGGAAGGCCTTTCTTTTGCCGAGGCCTGCATTGCCGAACCCTTCGCCTGCGCCCTCAACGGGCAGGAGCTTTCGCGGGTGGGGCTGGGGGATGCGGTCTGCGTGATGGGCGCAGGTCCGGTCGGGCTCATGCACTGCCTCCTGGCCAGAGCGCGGGGGGCCGGCAGGGTAATCCTAACGGATGTGGATGCCGGACGTCTGGAACTATCCCGCGATTTTCCGGAGATCGACTGCCGGATCGACGGCTCACGGGGGGATGTGGTCGAGCGGGTGCTTACCGAGACAGGGGAAGAAGGGGCGGATGCGGTCATTGTAGCCGCGCCGTCCGGCGAGGCGCAGGCACAGGCGACGCGGATGGCGGCCAGAGGCGGACGGATTAACCTCTTTGGCGGCCTCCCCAAGGGGAACTCGGAGACCACCTTTGACAGCAATGTCATCCATTATAAGGAATTGTTCGTTCACGGAACTTCCGATTCGAGGATTCCCCACATGATGACCATCCTCAGCCTGATGGCTTCGGGGCAGATACAACCGGGCAAGCTTATCACCAAAGCGCTGCCTCTGTCCCGGTTTCAGGAGGGTTTTGACCTTGCCGCCAGCGGCAAGGCTTTGAAGGTTATTTTGGAACCCGGGAAATAAAAATCAACCCGACAATGCGTATATAAAAAGGGCAGGAACGCACTTTCTGTCCTTTTGCATACATCTGGTTTGCAATTGAGGGACGCGGCTTATTCTTCAGATGTAATGAACACATTCCGGCCTGTTCTCATAAAATACATCAGCAGGATACGTGCATATGTACGTATACATCAAAAGAAAGGAGATAAGAACATGCCGGACGGTTTCAGGTTTCCCGGCGGAATGCGCGGCGGCATGCGAGACGGAAGCCGCTTCAGGCGTTTTCCGCGGTTTTTCGGATTCCCGTTTTTCTTTGGCTTCCCGCGCCGCCGGTGCTTCAGGATAGATAGATTCGGCAGGTGTTGTGACCAGTGGGGCCGTTGCTGGGACGATGACGACAGATGGTGGTCGATGGACGACGACAGCATGCCCGTGATGGTTGCCATGAGGGATGACAGCTGGTATGGCGTACCGCTAGGCTGGTATGACGACGACGAGGACTACGACTGAGATACTTAGCTTTAATAAAGAATTAGCCTAAACTACTCAGGCTCAGGCCGATGACAAATCCTTCGGGGTTTGTCATCGGTTTTTTTGTGTTGTCACTTTGTCAAATCAGCGTGGCTTCATTCCGCTATTGTTTATGTCGAGCAACCGGTTCAATTGCGTGATACAGTCCGAAATAAGGCTCTGGTACCGCCGGGTGGCGGCGATAAATGCCTGAACATCCTTATCATCGAGAAATTCCTTGTAATTCTGGTACAATTTTTTGAAACGTGCGGACATATCCGTAGCGGGAAAATTGAGATTGATGAGCTGGGCGTGTTCCTTTTCAAAGGAAAGCATCTGCCTTCCCAGCTTTGCGTTTTCCATAACCTTTTTGCGCTCCCGGAGCATTTGCGTATATTCCGGTGTCTGCATCAGCGCATAGGCCAATGCCTTCAATTCCTGTGCGGGTATCATGGGTTTTCTCCTTTGGTGGTTTTTTATTATTCTACTAAGGAGAACGGAAATCGGTGCGGCCCGGGGGGCGTGCGTTTTGTATCGTCCTGTGCTATAATATCCTGGTTACAGGGAGGTTGCTATGGAGTACACAGGCGGCGTGACATACGCCAAAGGATTTACGGCCGCAGGCGTTGCCTGCGGCATCAAGAAAAACGGCGCGCTGGATCTCGCTATCGTCAAATGCGAACGCATAGCGCAGGCGGCGGGCGTATTCACGCGAAATATTGTCAAAGGGCATTCGCTCCTGCTTGCACGCAGGAACGTGCGCAACGGGCTCGCACAGGCGGTCGTGGTCAACGCGGGCAACGCCAACGCATGCCTGGGCAGCCGCGGCGACGAGGACGCGCTGAAAATGGCGCGGCTGGCGGCGGCAAAGCTCGGCTGCAAACCGCAGGACGTGCTGACCGGCTCCACCGGCGTAATCGGCGTACCGTTGCCCATTGAACGCATCGAGGCGGGACTTGATAAAGCGGTGCTTTCCCGGGAAGGCGGCGAAGACGCGGCGCGCGCCATCATGACCACCGACACCGTACCCAAGCAGGCCGGTACATGCGTCACTATCGGCGCGAACGAGGTGCGCATCGGCGGCATGGCGAAAGGCTCGGGCATGATACACCCGGACATGGCGACGATGATATCCGTGCTTACCACCGACGCGGCGATCACCCCGAAGGCGCTGAAGAGCGCGCTCAAAGCGGCGGCGGACGCATCCTATAACCGTATATCCGTGGACGGGGACACCAGCGTGTGCGATAAGGTGGTGATTCTCGCTTCCGGCCTTGCGGGCAATGCGCCTATCGGGCAAGGTACGGCGGATTATGCGGTGTTTGCGGACGCACTCAAGGATGTATGCATACAGCTTGCGAAAATGCTGGCGGCGGACGGCGAGGGCGCGACCAAGCTGCTGACCATTGCGGTACGCAATGCGCGTACGCAGCGTGACGCCCGCCTGATTGCAAACGCCATCGCGAAGTCGCCGCTGTGCAAGACTGCGGCCTTCGGCAACGACGCCAACTGGGGGCGGCTTTTAACGGCGGCGGGATATTCAAAGGCGGTGTTTGACCCGGCCAGGGCGGACATCTTTATCGGCGATGTGCAGGTGTGCAGAAACGGCGGCGGGCTGGCGTTCGACGAGGAGGCGGCGCTTCACGCGCTCAAGCAAAGCGAGGTTGTCTACACCATCGACCTCCATGGCGGCGAGGCCTCAGAAACCATGTGGACCTGCGATCTGTCGCTCGATTATGTACGCATCAACGCGGACTACCGTACGTGAAGCAAGGACTGCACCGGGCGGTGTGCTGATACTCCGCAGATTACGGTGTCAGATAATAACGGCATATGTTTCACAGCCCCTTGATAGATGAGTTATCAAGGGGCTGTTTGGCACGGCCCGCGCTTCGATCGGCCTGTACAATACTTTTGAGGAAATGGATACGCTAATAAAAACGCTTCATGAATTGGCGCTGCGCTAAAAAATGCAGGGAGACGGGATGTGACTTTCACAATCAGTCAACAGGGGATACATTGACAAGTACATATGTCCATGCAATAATGATGCTACCAAGTGAAAAAGGCAAACCACCTGAAAAGGTGGGACGCAAAGCTACAGGGCCTAAGGGGTTTGTTCCTAGGGCAGCCAGTTGCCAGTGGAATCAGAAAGACAGCTTTATTTCTGAAGGCTTATTTTGGTTTTTCAAGGCAGCTGACCTCTGTAGGGGGTTAGGTGCCTTTACTTTTTGAATAAGCATCCCACGTGATTCATAATGCTCGGTATTCCTGCATCAAAGCTTCAACGTAAAAAACGGCGGAATAAGCAAAACTACGGATTGTAAGGTCTATGGTCGGCAGTTTCAATTGGTTGTCGGGTATATTGCGCCAAAAGTATCAGCCTCCGGCATCAAAAGGTTGTACTTTTAGCACAAAGAGAGGAACGATTACCGCAACCAGGGAAGGATTGCGGTTTTTGTTTTCCTTAAACCCAAAAGGAGGCGCATAGGCATGGATTTGCGTATACCGGTATTTATCCTGTTCGGCGGCGTGCTGGGAGAATGCATGCGCCATCTGACCTATCTGCTGATAAAAAACCGCACCGGTATGGGTACCAAAAGGACGCCCTCAAACGGCCTTTGGAGTCCGGCGCTATGGATAAGCGCGGGCGCCGTGGGCTTTGGGATAATCGCCCTGTGGACCAGGGAGCTTGCAAGCGGCATTGAATACATGGGCATCTTCCTTGTACTTACCAGCCTTTCAGTGGTAGACGGCAGCATCCGCAAAATTCCCAACGAACTGCTGTTGGCTTTATTGATTCTCAAGTCAGGCGCAATAGCGATAAGCGGCAATCCGGCGTCTTTCCTCTCCGCGCTTGCGGGGCTTGCAGCAGGATTCATTTTATTTCTCATACCTTCGCGTATTGGAATCTCCATCGGCTGGGGGGATATAAAACTGGCGGCAGCGGCCGGATTCTGCCTTGGCATTGTCGGGCTTTTTCAGGCGGTGCTGGTCATGGCTGCTGTTCTCGCGACTTATTCTCTTTACCTCATTATAACGAAAAGGGGGGATTTAAAAACAAAGGTGGCCATAGGACCACCGCTTTCCCTGGGTATGATGGTAACACTTCTATTTCCGTTGGTGCTAGCAATTTGAGGGGAAAACCCAAAACAAAAGGAGGAGGGGAATTATGAAAAAACTTATGAGGATTCTCAGGGACGAAGACGGGCAGGGCATGGTGGAATACGGCCTGATACTGGGGCTGATCGCGGTAGCGGCCATTGCGGCGCTCATCATCCTCGGACCCAAAATTTCGGGCATATTCGAAGACGCAAACTCCAAGATTCCCAGCTAAGAGGAGCATGGTTTCCCATTGCCTTCGCAACAGAAGAAGGCAATGGGAAACCCCGCGTTAAGTGTGCGCCGGAAAGGAGGATGACAGGGCATGAAGCAGGGACGCCGCCGGTTCAGGAGGGAAGAAGGCCAGTCTATTGTGGAAGCGGCCTATGTCATCCCTTTGCTTATACTGATCGTGTGCGGCATTATAGACTTCGGCTGGATATTCTCCAACCAGCTTATGGTCGATAACTGCAGCAGGGAAGGAGCAAGGTATGCCGTCGTAAACGCCGATGCAGCCGATTTGACCACCCTTGTGACCGAGAAGGTAAAGTCGGTATCAGGCTTGGGGGATACGGGCGATATGCTGGTGACGGCGGAAGTCGTTGATCAGCAGGATGTTAAGGTGAAGGTTACGAAAAAGATCAAAGCGATTACGCCGCTTGTGGGGATATTTGTGCCGGATCAGGAGATAGTCCTCCAATCCACCAGCATTATGCGCATAGGTTAGGATGTGATTCCTATGGTTCTGAAAAAAATCTGGCGCCGTGAGGACGGCTCCGTTGCAGTCATCGCCGCGGTTGCCTTTACGCTTATCATTGCCCTGTGCGGGCTTGTGATTGATCTGGGAACGGCATATATGCAGGGAAGCGTATCCCAAACCGCCGCCGATGCCGCTGCCCTGGCAGCGGGTACGCTGCTGCCGGTATCGGCCGACGACAATGCGAAGATCCAGCAGATCAAAAGCACCGCAGCCGATTACGCGGTGAAAAACGGGGTTCCGGCCGATAACGTGGAAGCGGTGGATATGGAGGATATTTCGGGCGGCAGGTGTTATGGGGTGCGCGTGCGGCTAAAAACCGATGTATCCTACGGATTCGGGCCTATCCTGGGCATAAATGGCACCACCGTGTCGAAAAGCGCAAAGGTGACACTCAAGCCCGCGTCGTCTTCCACCGCCGTAGTCCCGCTCGGGATTGAACAAACCAGGCTTCAGGAATTGCTTGCGGCAAATCAGACGCAGCATTTGGTTATCAAATATGGCGGTGGAGGCGGTACGGAAGGTTTCTTCGGCGCATTGGACCTTGACGGGGTTAAGGGCGGCGGCGCGAAGGATTTTGAGAGCTGGCTGGCTTTCGGATATGACGGTATTCTGCGCATAGGTGACGTACTGCCGGTGGAACCGGGCAACATGGCGGGACCCACTACCGAAGCTTTCACGACGCGGTATAGCCAGTGCACCCATTATGCAGGCGGGGGAGGATGCACCCTGGAGCATTTCGACCCGGATTGCCCCCGAGTGGTGACCCTTATCGTATACAGCCTTGTCGACAGCCATACCGTAAAGGTGAAAGGATTTGTTCCGTTCATATTGGAGGGGACAAACAGCAAAGGGGAGATCGTCGCCTCAAAGATAACCTTTCAAACCCAGCAGGGGGAATCGGAAGGAGTTATCGGCGGCACGGGCGATTACGGCATATACCGTATCCGCCTGGTTGAATGAACAGAAGGAAAACCATGTTTTGCCGCCACGGGGCATCCGGCATAACCAAACCGTTTGCATCTGGTGTATGAACAGGAGGGAAACCCTTGAAAAAGGTCTACATACTTTCAATCCTAATGGCTGTCATAGCGGGCGTTGCGGTTTACCTCTTCGCATCCTCGCTTGAGCGGAATGCCAGCGCCTCGTCCGATGCGAGCCGGGTCGTCATTGCGGTAAAGGAGATACCGGCCAACACGCAAATAACGGAGGATATGGTGGCTTTGACCCAGCTTACGGGCTCTGGCATAAGCCCCTATGCGGCTACAGATATTAAGCAGGTTGTCGGCAAGATCACAAAGTATCCCCTGCTGCCAAAGGAACAGGTGCTTATCCCTCAGCTTGCCATGCAGGGAAAGGAAGACTCAGCGCTTTCTTTCATGCTCGAAAAAGGCCGCCGCGCGGTTTCAGTCGCGGTAGACGACGTTTCCGGGGTTTCGGGTTTCATCTCAAAGGGGGATTACGTCGACGTCATTGGCACAGTTATCGCATATGATGCGGGGGGCAAGAGCCGGCCGGTCTCGACAATGCTGGTGGAAAACGTACCGGTGCTGCAAACCGGCACAAAGGTGCCGAAATCGACCGATTCTGCAAACAGCTATACGACCGTCACACTCTCCGTAACGCCGCAGGAAGCCCTGAAGATCAACTATGCCGCAACAAACGGGAAATTGCGCCTGCTGCTCAGGCCGGTGCTGGATAAAAAAGCGGCCAATCCCAAGAACTATCCATAACGTCGGAGCAAACTTCGCTCCGCTCAAAATCCCTAATCGCTTTGCGATTCAAGGATTTTTCGCCCCGCCCTGTTGCTCCTCCGCATCCATGCAAAACTATGTTTTGCATGGAGTTGCCAGGGAAGGACTTTGAGGCAATGGTACGGGAGCAAACCTCGCTCCGCTCAGAATCCCAACCGCTTTAGCGTTTGGGGTTTGTCATCGAAAGGTTGGTGCGGTTCATGTCAAAATACAAGGTACTCGCTGTGGTAAACAGCGAGGAAATGCGCCTTGCTCTGCGTCAGAATCTTTCTAAAGAAGAAGAAATAGCCCTGGTGGGCTTTGCCGCTATGGATACCGCTGTCCTTGAGAAAATTGGGGGGTATGCCCCGCACGTTGTCTTGCTGGTTCAGGAAAAGGGCGATACAGGGGTCATGGATATCGCCGAAAGGATATACCTGGGGTTTCCGGGCTGTGCGCTGGTGCTTCTTGCGCCTGAGGTGGACATGCCGCTCATAGACAGCGCCATGCAGGCAGGCATTAGGAGGGTAGCCGGCATACAGGACCTCGATAACATTAGGGATTTGCTTATACAGGCCGCGGTTTTTGAAAAAGGCCGCACCGGTGAAACAGGCAGGGAACCGCACGTCATCGCGGTATACGGCGGCAAGGGAGGGGCAGGAAAAACAACCGTTGCAGTCAATCTGGCGGTTGCTTTGGCACAAACCGGACGCAGGACTGCCCTCATTGATCTTTGCCTGAACTTCGGGGATGCCGCATTGCTGCTGAACATTACGGCCAAGGATTCCATTTCCGATCTGGTTCAGGAAAAGTCCATGTTTGCCATTGACGATGTGAAAAGCTTTTGTATCCAGCATTCGAGCGGGGTAAGCATCCTGTGTTCGCCTTCCGCGCCGGAGTATGCCGAATATATCACGCCCCGGCATGTGGAAGCCCTCATAAGCATCATGCGCCCCTATTATGATTTCATTGTGCTGGATCTGCCGGCCGACCTAAGCGAATGCACACTTACCGCGTTGGAAAATTCCGACGACATCCTACTGGTGTCCCGTATGGATATTTCCAACCTGCGCGCCGCGAAGCTGATGCTGGGCGTATTCCGTTCGCTGCACCAGGAGGAGAAGGTGCTTCTGCTGCTCAACGCGGATCATAAAGGAATCCTGAAATACAAGGATTTTGAACAGGTGCTGGAGATGCCGGCTTCCTGTATCCTGCCCGAAGACGTAAAGACCGTCCGCCTTAGCCAGGAGCGGGGAGTTCCCTTCGTAATCGGCATGCCACGAACGCCGGTTTCCCAAGGCGTACAGCGCCTTGCAAGCCACTGGATTGAGGAAAAGCGGTAGGAGGGATGAGAGAATGAGCCTGCTCAAACGGCTGGAACAGCAGCGCGGCGAAGCCTTACCCCAGGAAGGAGCGCCGGAGCCCACAATAAAGCTGCGTGGCAACGATGCACATATCCGTTTGAAGGAGCGTGTACGGACCAATACCATCGAGGCGTTGAACGAAGCAAAGGATCCCGACGCCCAGACGGTACGGGAAAAGCTCGACGAAATCCTTCAACTCGAAGCCGGAGACGTGCCCTATACCGAGCGCAGCCGCATTGCGAACGAACTCTACAACGATATCATGGGATTCGGCCCACTGGAGACGTTGTTGGCCGATCCGACCATCACCGAGATCATGATCAACGGCTGCCGACAGGTGTATATCGAGAGACAGGGAAGGCTCCATCAGGTGGAGGTGCCTTTCAGGGACCAGACGCACGTGCTCAACATCATCGACCGCATTGTTTCCAGCGTGGGACGCCACGTCGACGAGGCCAGCCCGATGGTGGACGCCAGGCTCAAGGACGGCTCCCGCGTGAATGTCATACTCCCGCCCCTTTCGCTCGTCGGGCCGGTGGTCACCATTCGGAAATTCTCACAGACCCCTTACACCGCCCAGAACATTATAGACTTCGGTTCCGTTTCCCCCAAGATGATGAGCTTTTTGGAGGCCTGCGTGAAAGGGCGGCTGAATATCGTTGTATCGGGAGGGACAGGGAGCGGCAAAACTACGCTGTTAAACATCCTCTCGGGATTCATTCCCGATGACGAGCGCATCGTCACCATCGAAGACGCCGCCGAGATCCAGCTCAAACAGGACCATGTGGTCACGCTGGAAAGCCGTCCGCCGAACACGGAGGGGCGGGGGCAGGTGACCATCCGTGATCTGGTGCGCAACGCGCTCCGAATGCGCCCCGACCGCATCATCGTGGGCGAGGTCCGCTCCGCCGAAGCTCTGGATATGCTGCAGGCCATGAACACGGGCCATGACGGGTCCCTTACCACCACGCACGCGAATTCCCCCCGGGATACCATCGCAAGGATAGAGACCATGGTTATGATGGCAGGGATGGAGCTGCCGCTTTTCGCCATCCGCAGCCAGATCGCCTCGGCGGTGGACATCATCGTCCAGCAGTCAAGGCTCAGGGACGGTACGCGCCGCGTGACCAACATCACTGAGATCACCGGCATGGAGGGAGATATTGTGAGTATGCAGGACCTGTTTGTTTTTGAGACACAGGGGCAGATGGACAGCCAGGGGCGGTTTAAGGGGCGGTTCAGGGGAACCGGCATACATCCCCAGTGCTTGGAGAAGATTCGGAATAACGGCATAGCGGTGCATGAAGAGTGGTTTAACTAGTTTACCAGCCAGCAGGAAGGGATTTCGGATGCAAGTCGTATTATTGGCAGTTGCAATCGCATTTTTCGTGTTCTTTACAGCCGTTATCCTCCTTACCCGGGCGACGGCGGACAGAACGCGGATAAAACAGCGGCTGCAGGCGCTTACAGGGCAGCAGGAACATGCCCGCCCTGCCCGTGAAAAGAAGCAGAAGCGCCCGCGCATCCCTGTGTCCAGGGTATTCGCGGAGGAACTGGCATCCTCCGGCATACGCATGCGGCCGGAGGAGTTTCTCACGCTCTGGCTCGCCGCCGCGCTGGTACCGGCCGGATTGCTGATGCTCATCGGCGCGCATCCCGTTACCATGCTGGCCGTAGCCGCCATGGGCGTGGTCATCCCGCCCGTGATCGTACACAGAGCCAAGGGCAAGCGGCTGCAGCTGTTTGAGAAACAACTGGGGGATGCGCTGCTGCTCATGGGCAACTGCCTGCGCTCCGGCCTTACCTTCCAGCAGGCGATGGCCAACATCGCGCATGAGATGCCCGACCCGATAGCTAAGGAGTTCGGACGCACGGTTAAGGAAATCCAGCTCGGCAACAGCATCGATACCGCTTTGGACAATATGGTGCAAAGGGTGCGCAGCACCGATTTGATGCTGACAGTCTCGGCAGTACAGATACAGCGCCAGGTCGGGGGAAACCTGCTCGAGATTCTGGAAAACACCTCGGTGACCATCAAGGAGCGGATCAAGCTCAAGGACGATATCCGTGTGATGACCGCCTCAGGCCGTATCAGCAGCATGGTGGTCGGCCTTATTCCGGTAGCGATCGGCGGGCTGCTCATGCTCATAAATCCAGCCTATATACAGACGTTCTTCAATACGCCTCTGGGCATAGGCATGCTGGCAGTCGCCGCGGGCATGGAGATCATTGGTTTTCTGATTATTAAAAAGATAGTGACGATAAAGTATTAGGGGAGGAAACATGCATGGCGCTGCTCATCGCAAGCACATCCATACTGGCGTTGCTGGTCACCCTGATATGCTGCAGAGAAACCATCCGCAGAGAAGCGATCAAAAAGCAACAGCTTAAGTGGATACGTAAAGACACGCTTTATGTTGATGAGGAGCTGGAAAAAAGCTTTTACCAGCGGTTTATTTCCACGGCATTAAAGAGGGCGCTGGCCCAGCTTTCAAAGCTGTCCAAAGGCCGCTCCGCAAATCCGTCAAAGAATAACGAGCGCAGCGTCCGCATGATGAACGAGCTGCGCCTTGCTGGGATTCATCTGCCGGTGCAGGAGTTCATGCTGCTAAGGCTGCTGGTCACCGCCGGGGTATTGCTCGTTGGCATAGCCGCTGTTTTGTTACTGCAGGCCGACTACCAGATAAATCTGCTCATCGTACTTTTTACCCTGGTGGCGGCGGTGCTGATTCCCCGTCTCTTTCTCCGGTCGCGCATCAGGTCCAGGCAGCTTGCGATACAGAACCAGATGCCCAACGTCATGGATGTGCTCTGTGTGAGCATTGAAGCAGGGCTGAGCTTTGATTCGGCGCTGCTCAAGGTTACCGAGAGGTTCAAGGGCCCTTTGATAGAGGAACTGAGCCAGGTATACCGGGAGGTTCAGATGGGCAGGCCCAGGCGCGAAGCGTTGGCTTCCCTGAGCCAGCGGAGCAACGTTTCCGAACTTCAGACCTTTGCATCCGCCGTGGTGCAGTCCGAGCAGTTTGGGACCCCGATGAAAAATGTGCTGCGTGCACAGGCCCAGCAGCTCCGCATAAACCGGAGGCAGATGGCCCAGGAAAAGGGGATGAAGGCGCCGGTGCGGATGATGCTGCCCATGGTGCTCTTTATATTTCCGGTAATCTTCATCATACTGCTCGGGCCGACCGTGATCAAAGTGATCAAATGATGAGGTGGCCGGATATGCATAAGGTCTATTTCCGGAATATTCTCCTTTGCGATAAGGCAGCCCGTGCCGCCAATCCGTTCAGGCGCTTTAAGGGGCTTATGGGGAGGCGGGAACTGCTAGAGGGAGAAGGGCTGCTTATTATCCCCTGCAACCAGGTGCATACCTTCCGCATGCGGTTCCCCCTGGATGTTTTGTATCTGACCAGGGACATGCGGATAGCGCGCATTGTCACCCTCGAGCCGGGGAGGGTAGGGCCCAGGGTAAAGGAAGCGGCGTCTGTCCTGGAGGTGGCCGCGGGGAGCGCGGCGCAATGGAAAATCGCAGAGGGAGACTATCTCACAATGGAGTAACTGAACGGACGTATAAAAGGAGGACTGAAAATAAATGACGACAGACGGACTGCTGGAACAGATCAGGGCCGGACAGGCCCAGGAAGATGCTTTGAAGAAGCACTGGGGAAGCTACCGCACCAAAGAAGTGGACCAGTATGTGGAAAAGCTGCTTGGCAGGCTGCGCAACATGGAAGCGGTATACCAGGAGCGGTATGAGGAAATGCGCACCAGCCTTCTCGCGATGACCAGGGAACGGGATGAACAATCGGAACGGGTACGTGCTTTGGAGCGGGAATTGGAAAACACTGCTCAGCGCTGTAATGCCCATCTCAAAGAGCAGGGACTTGTGGCGTTGCCCAAAGAGGAATACGGGCGGTTTCAGAATATGGAGGCCGTGTACCGGAAGGATGTGGAAGGCCTTACGGAAAAGCTCAGGCAGCTCGAACAGGAAACGGAAGAACTCCATAAGGAACTGGAAGAAAAAAAGAAGGTACAGCTGGAAGCCGAGAGCAAAATCGAGCAATTCGAACAGATCCACAGACAGGCGCAGGCCAGGGCTGAGGAATGCTATCAGTTGAATCTGCGGCTGGAAGCGCAAACCAGGGCGGCAGCGGAGCAGAAAGCGCAGATCGAGAAAACGGAAGCGCTTTGCATGGCACAGGCTGAAGAACTGGTGCAGATGCAGGCCCAATATGAGATGCTCGAATTCCAGTACCGGCTTGCCCAGGAAATGAACCAACAGATCGCCCGGGAAAAGGAACATTATGAAAAGGAGGCCGTCAGATGGCAGGAGCGCTGCGATGCGGAGAGAAACGCTCTCCTTCAGCGCTGCAGGGGCATATTGCGCAGCCAGCAACTGTGCATGCAGCGCCTGCAGGAAAGCTTCACTGCCTCCGTGAGGTGCATGGAGAGCCTGAGTGATGCCCGAGTGCCGCATGATACCATGGAGGAAGCGGTTTAACAACCGTGCCAAATCCGTCTGAAAGCCGGTGTTTTATAAAACCGGCTTTTTTGCGCTTTAAACAATTTTAGGGTTCAGCCGGATTCCATTCAACTTTAATAGCATGATTATGCCGCCTATCGAATGCACAGACTAATAAAAACGTTTGAGGAGGTAAACGATGAAAAAGGATAAAAAAAAGGACGGCGGTAAAAAGCCTGCATCCCATTTTCTAAAGGAAGCTGAAGCCCGGCGTGCCAATAACGGAATAGGTTTGCCGGAGAATGTCCGGGTCGTCTACAGCGAGGAAAACAACCCGAACGACGGGTGAATGATGGATATGAACGCCCTCTGTTATTATAATTTTCAGTTTTTGGGCGTGCATCCTGCCCTTGTGAGATGATGGCGTTTTAAAGATTTGAGCCAAGCTTCCATTATTCTCCCAATACAAAAGTAGTGCTTTCCATAGGATGACTATGCCCGAGTACGATGGCTGTATCTCCTTGATAATAATGATAGTGTCCTGAATTAACATTCGTTTGCGTATGGGTAATCAGATTAAAGCTATGTGAATGGCCGTTGCTTATTGTGGTGGTCCCGGTTATATAGTGGGTATGACCCGGCACATCCGGGCTGGCACTTGAGACTCCTGAGAACAGATGCAAATGGCCATCTATATATGTAGTCACGCCTTTGAATGCATGTGTATGCAAAACCAATCACCCCCTTTTTCTATGTATATGATTATGATGTTTTTATGGCCCAATTTTGATATGAGAATTAGAAAGAACGATAAAATCATGTGATGAACGAAGCCTGCAAACACCTGTTTGCGGGCAATTTTGTATTTGCAATACCCCATATGCCTCAAATGTGTTATTATATTAACAAAGAATTCTGTTCAAATTGACATATAAATACATATCGATCGGGGTGTTTTCTGTGCGGATAAGCCTTGCCAAGGAGTGTATCAAAGAAATCTTCCGAAAAACGGACAGCGTTATCGCGCTGGTCAGCGAAAGAGGCGTGGGGAAGACATCGATTTTCCAACAGTGCGCCGCGGAAATGGGCGTGGACCATCTGGCGCTCTACGCCGCCGCGCTGGAAGGGCCGGACTTCATGGGCCTGCCCGATAAGGACAGGGAAAAGGGCCTTACCCGATATCTCGCGCCCCAGTTCCTCCCCACGCGGCAGGCCGTCAGCGAAGGACTGTTTCGGCCCGAAGGGCTGCTGGTGCTCGAAGAGATCAACAGGGTCCCCAGCGATACGGTGTCCGTGCTGTATCCGCTGCTCCTGGAAAAGAAGATCAACGGGCACGCGCTGGCCGGCGGCTGGAAGATAGGCATAACCATGAACCCCGACACGATGAATTACGCCGTCGGCGTGCTGGACGATGCTATGATCGACCGGTTCATATCCATAGAAATCCATACGAACCTGGATGATTATATCGCCTATTCCCTGCAGAACGAGCCGTGCGACAGCGTTCTGGCGTATCTGCAGGCAAACCCGGAGAGCCTGCTCATCACAAAGAACGCGGCGGACTCCACGGCCCTGGCGAAAGCGCCCACGCCCAGGGGCTGGACGCGGGTACAGGAACTGATGAACCGGTGCAACCTCGAAAAAAGCATTATGCTCGAACTTGTATCGGGCATCATAGGGCATGAAGTGGCGACCGAGTTCTTTTGCTTTATTGCCGATCCGGAGTTCAGCATTCCTAGGGCGGCAGCCATCCTGAACGATTTTGAAAGCGTCCGACCGGAGGCCGAACGCCTGATCCGGCTCAAACGGATGGATATTCTGACGCTGCTTGTGCGCAAATGTGCAGCTTTCTGTGAGAACACGCAGGTTCATCTGCACAATCTCGACCTGTTCACCGGTCTTTTGCCGGATGAGCTGTGCATCGTATTTTTCCGGCTTATTGCCGACAAAAGGCCGGAGCTTCTCGATACGCTAAGTGACGAGCTGTCCAGCTTTGCGCGCATACAAAAAGCCATTGTTGCGGCGTTGTAGCCGGTGCGGGGTACATGATGAAGATGCAGGAGATCCTAATACGGTTGCTGCTTGAACAGCCTTTCTACGGGCATGTGGCCGCGTCCCTGCCTATTGCCCCGGGGAATACGGCAAAAATCGCATGCGCTTTTGATGCGTTTCCCAGGATAATATACAATCCCGGGTGGCTCGAATCCCTGCACCCTGATATTGCGGTGGGCGCTTTATTGCATCAGTTATTGCACCTGATGCTGCTGCACCCCTTCAGGAGGAACGGCAGGGAGGAGGCGCTCTGGGCCACTGCCTGCGATATGGCGGTCAACGAGCATATCCCGCCGCATATGCTTACAGAAGATGCGGTCACGGTTTCCGCTATGCGCTCGGAAGTGGCGGGATTGCGGGAATCGGCAAGCGCGGAAGAATACTACGACGTGATCAAAAACAGCCCCGGTTTGCCCGGCATACTGCAAACCAGCGTCAATATCAAAATCATACTGAGCAACGGGTCGCAGGTAGAATGCGATACCATTGAGGACAACGATGACGCTTCCGCCTATGCCGTAATGAAAGGGCTGCTTTCGGACAAGGTGCGCTACGCGTCCGACGGGGGAGAAACCAGCGCTGCCTTAAGCATGCATCTCGATACGGTGTACCGTTCAGACAGGCTCAACTGGAGGAGCATACTTAAACGGTTTATTACCGGAAGAGGAAGGTTTTTCACCCGTAAATCCTATAAAAGGGTATCCAAACGCTTCGACGATTTTCCGGGGAACAAGCATACATCGGGCATCGACGTGCTTGTTGCCGTCGACGAGAGCGGCTCCATCCCGCTTCAAACATTTAACGCGTTTTATTCGGAAGTGCTGAGCATCCATGAAATCACGGGCGTTTCCATGATGGTTACCCGGTTCGACACCACCTGTACAAAACCCGTGCCCGCAAGGCGGTTTGCGTTGGATTCCGTGCGCGTCAAGAGCGGCGGAACGGATTTCAGGCCGGTGTTCGCGCTGGCCGATTCCATGCGGATTCCCCTGCTCATCATATTTACGGACGGCGACGGCCCCGCGCCTGGATTCGCCAACCAGAAAACGCTGTGGGTACTTACCCCCGGGGGGAAGAAACCCCCGTTCGGGGAAAGCGTGGTATGCGATATTGCGGAAGGGTAATGATGATGAACGTTGATTTTTTTGCGGTGGGCGGTAAAATGAAGGTGCGGGCGCAGGCGGCGGCAAAGGAAATGCTCCTCAAAGACAGCCCCATACGCGCGTTTATACTGGCTTCAAAGAGCAGGCAGGGAAAACCTCCCAAAGTCCATAAAGACGACACTGACGGATGCGTTACCATAGATTTTACCGATGCGGAAGTATTACTGCGGGGGACACCGGCGGAGGTGTTTATGCCTTTAAAGGAAAAGTACGGTGAGCAGATATCGGGAAGGGTAACCTGCGTGATGGGATATTCCATGATGCTGGGAACGTACTTTACGACCGTTGACCTTGGCCCTGAACAGGCCTGAATCACCGTTTTGATGCCGGAGGTACGGAAAATGCCAGATTATTCCCTGTAACATACGGCAATCCTGTTTCTTAAACCGTTTGAAAGTTTATTATGTATCTTGGATGTTGTTCAATGCTGGTGAGACTGCTTACCTGAGATAAGCAAAGACGCTTACAGGATTTCTTTCTGTCAGGCGTTTTTTGTTTTTTGGCGTTCAAACTGTTTCAGAAAGGAAAACTACTTTTAAAACATAGTTTAAAACAAAATTTGAAAGGTTATGTGTTGATGCAGGTGCTATGGGAACGGGAACAGCAGGATACTTTCAATATAAGCGATGTAATCAAAAACAAGAAAATAACAGTACATTTTCAGCCGGTGATCTCCCCAAACAGGAAAAAGGTTCTGGGTTTGGAGGGACTGGTTCGCGGGTTGAATACGGAAACGAATCAGCTTATTCCGCCCATCCTGCTTTTCGATGCCGCGCAGGATGCAGGGGTAACGCTCGAGCTGGACAGGTTATGCAGGGAGATGGTTCTTGAGGCTTTCACCGGTATTTATGAAGACAATAAGGATAAACTCCTGTTTCTAAATATCGACGCATCCATTTTGGATAAGGTGGCAGGTTCAAAGTTTTTATTGAATCAGGTGAACAGGCATAAAATAAACCCAAACAATGTTGTCATCGAAGTAAACGAAATAAAGGTGCAGGATAATGCAGCCTTAAGGAATTTTATCGACATATACCGGGAAAACGGATTTTTGATAGCGTTGGATGACGTTGGAGCCGGTTTTTCAAACCTCAACAGGATACCGCTCGCAAAACCGGATATCATAAAGACCGATATGTCCCTGATAAGGAACATACATAACGATTACCACAAACAGGAGGTCTTTAAATCGATGATAAACCTGGCGAATACCATCGGAGCGCTCGTTGTCGCGGAGGGGGTGGAGACCGAGGAAGAGGCCATACAGATACTCCGGCACGGCGGGCATATGATTCAGGGATTTTATTTCTCCAGGCCGCAGGAAATGTACAGGGAAACCGATGCATTTCTGGGCAGGAAGATAGAGATCCTTAACAACAGCTTCAAAGAATATATGAATTTCATCATCAAGGAGGAGGAACAAAGATATGAGCAGCTGAATACGGTGATGAGCGATGCGCTTATGATACTGGTAAGGACGCCCGAGCAGCATTTCGATAACCGCCTTGCGGAAATCGTACATACGAACGAAAATATTGAATGCGCGTATATCCTTGACGCGTATGGAATACAGGTCGGGAAAACCATTAGCGGTAGCGATGTCAAAGAGAATCCGGTTTTTTATCTGGCGCGGACAGGTACGGACCATTCCATGAAGAAATATTACTACCGCCCTGTAAACGCAAAACTGAACAAATATATCACCGAGCCTTACGTTTCCCTTGCTACGGGGAATCTTTGCATAACCTATTCCAAAGTTTTCAGGAATATCGAGAATGAAAAATATATATTATGCATCGATTTCAAGGCAACCTGATGTACAATAAAACAGCGTCCGGGTTTTCCCGGACGCTGTTTGCATGGCTCGAAGTTTCACCATTATTATTCTACCTGGACAAAGGTTTTGGTCTGGCCTGTTGACGGGTTCGTCAGCGTAAACTGGCCTGTACCCATGGAGATTTGATACGTATAGTACTCGGTTTCCTTGCCGATCGGATAGCGCGTGAGGCTGAGCGTATTGCCGCTAAGAATATAAGTACCCGGTACGCGTTCGGTTTCCTCTGTAGTATATGTCACACAGGTGCCGTCGGTTTTAAATTCAATTAAAGCAGCATTACTGTTATCCACATCATACATACACTGATATGTCCCTTCGAGCATAGTGGTTTGTTGCGTTGTATATGCGGTAGGCTCGGTTGTGTATGAATATGTGGGATAGGGTGTGGGCATGGGCGTGTAATATGGCGCCTCCGTGGCTATGGGCGTAGAGGTGTTTTGCGCGCCGCCGCTTTTCTGCATCTTCAACTGACCCTTGATGGTTAGGCCCGACTGCGTGCTCGAATAACTCCCGGTGATCGCATATCCATCGGCGGTTTTCGTAATGCTGCCCGTATAATCCACCGTATCGGATGCACCATACTGCGCCTGCCCCTTTATAACCAGGCTGGAACCTGTAAGCTCGGCCGGATACGTTGCATTATTAATTTCCGCCGTTCCCTTTCCGTTTTGATCCAGGGTAATATTAACATCTCCTGATCGCGTCTGTCCTTTATACTGCCTCAAGCTGTCGGCTTCGCTCCCGGTGCCGATGACGTCGTCCAGGGACATCTGTGCGCTCCATTCCCCGTTAATATCAGCCGGTGCGAAGGCAGCGCCGCCCAGCTTGATAACGCCGGTGAGGAGAAGCGCCGCGGCAGCAATGACGACGGCGGCAACCCCGATGATGACAAAAATCGGCCATTTTTTGCGCGGCGGTCTTGCCCCGGCATTTACCGGCTGCGGATATGCCACGGGCGGCGGCTCCGGCGGCGCCTGCGCAGCCGGTTGAAGCGTCTGGTTCGCTCCGCAGTATATGCAGAACTGCGCGTTCGCATCCAGCTCTTTCCCGCATTGCGGGCAGAATCGAGAACTCATTTTTTTTCCTCCCAACCATTATTCAAAAATTCCCGTCAAATTTCCCAATTATTACAACCTTTGACACATTATACTATGATTCTGCCTGTCTCAGCAATCAAATTGACGCTTCCACGCGGTTTACAGCCGTTTTTGGCTACACCCTGAAACTGCTGCATTACTCAGTACTTGTTCACCTTTCCGCTGCCGCCGCCGTCAGCCGATATCTTCGCAGGGTTGCCCTTATAGACGACGTTGCCCGAACCAAAGATGCTGCAGGTAAGCGCGCCGCTTGTATTGACATATGCGTTTCCGCTCCCGGAAATACGGACATTTGCCGATGCCGCTTTGCAATCGAGGCCATTGAAATTCCCCGTCCCGTTTATCTCTATTTCCGATTTGCCGGCTTCACCTGTTACGTCCACATTGCCCGTGCCCGATATCACCGCCCTGAGCTGTGTGGCGTTAAGGTTAAGTTTCATGCTGCCTGTACCGTTTATCTGCAGGTCAAAAATATCACCTTTAAGCGCGTTGTCTCCGTCGAGCCTGATGCTCCCTGTGCCGTCAATCCTGAATATCCCGCCGTTTACCGCCGGAATACGCGCCTTTACCGTCCGCAGGGACAGGATGGCGGCTGGCTTGAAAGCGATTTCGAATACGCCGTCGGCGTTCTGTCCGGCTTCCACCAGGTCCAGGATGTTGCTTTCCCCCTCAAGGACGGCCTTGCCTTTCAGCGACGGGTCGATGGTAACCTCGAACGATCCGGTATTTATAACGCCCGTCAGCGCGTCGCTTATTTGAATTTCTTTTGTTACCGCCTGTCCGTTGCCGATCACGCCGTCCTTGCACCCCGTGATTGCCAATACGATGCATACCGGAACGAGGATGGTCAATGCCATCCGCACAATACGCTTTTTCACTGCTTAGCCTCCTCTGATAGCCTCACTGGTATATTTTCCCTTGAACTAACTATAGCACGAACTGCCTCATCCAACTATATGTAAAAATTCCCGTATAGACGTTATGCATCTTGCAGGGGTGCGCGGCACTGGTACGGCAAGGACAATAATGTGCATGGTGTTGACCGGTAAGTGCTTTTATTTTTTCAGGCAAGGCATGTTACAATAAACCATGGTATGAATCGCAGCGGACGCCTGCAAATGTGGTCATAAGAGCGTGAAAAGGAGTGCAAAAGGCATGGAGCTGTATCATCTCAAGGATTTTATCAATGAAGACCTGCTGCAGGAAATACAGGACGAATTTTCGCAGGCGACCGGATTTGCGGCCGTAATCATAGACTACCGGGGAGAGCCGGTAACGAAATACAGCAATTTTACCGATTTTTGCATGCTTATGCGAAACAATGAAAAGTATTGCCAATGCTGCTGCCAGTCCGATGCGCATGGAGGCCTGGAGGCAGCAAGGCTGGGGAAGCCCGCCATATACAAGTGCCACTCGGGCCTCATCGACTTCGCCGTTCCCATTATCATACGCGGGCAGTACATGGCATCCTTCATGGCGGGACAGGTGAAGCTCCCCGACGAGGAGATGGAACGGATAGATTTTATTGTAAAGCCCACCAGCGGGCTTCTGGACAACAAGGAGATTCTGGACGCGTATAACAGGCTTCCCGTCGTTAAATGCGATAAAATCGCTGCGAGCACCCGTCTGATGTTCATGGTGGTGAAGAGTATTGTTGAAAAAGACATGCTGCAAAGCATGCACGAGGAATTAAAAAGCAACAACCAAAAGCTGGTCGAAGAGATGAAGGCCAGAGTCGTTCTGGAAAGGGCATTGAAGGATTCAGAGATAAAAGCGCTGCACGCCCAGATCAATCCGCATTTTTTGTTTAACGTGTTAAATACGGTAGGGAGCTTGGCTTTGATAGAAAAGGCGGACAAGACGCAGGAGCTTGTCTATCTTCTGGCCGAGATGCTGCGTTTCTCGGCCAGGCATAAGGACGTTAAAATATCCGTGAACGAGGAAATCGGACAGGTTGAAAGATATCTGAAGATTCAGTCCATACGGTACGGCAGTAAGCTTTCCTATGCGGTCGATGTCGCGCCGGAGGTACGGGACTATTTGATACCTTCCGCTATCCTGCTGCCTTTTGTCGAAAACAGCGTCATCCACGGCCTGGAACTCAAAGAATCCGACGGTTTCGTAAAACTGTTCGGATACATAGCAGAGGACAGCGCTATTTTCGAAATCGTAGACAACGGTATGGGGATGAGCAGGGAACGGCTGGGCGAAGTCCTCGAATTTGACGGGGGGCAGTCCCTGAACGCGAAATCTGCCGGCATGGGCATTTCCAATATATATAAACGGCTGGCCTATGCCTACGGGGACAAATTCAGCATGACAGTCAAAAGCGCACCAGGAGAGGGGACATCGGTGCGGCTTACGCTCCCCGGGCCTGCCGGAGATTGAAAACTGCCGCATATGCGGCATTATTTTTTTATCAGGCTCCTGAAGCCGCTCAGAACCGGCTGCTCAGCTAAAGCGGTTACTTTTTCGGGTCGTTCTTTCGGGGTTGTCAGCCGGTCTGTTCCGGTAGATGCAGGCGCGAATATTCAAAAACCGGTTTGGGCAAAGTACTACCGAAATAAAACGCTTTGGAGGGAAACCACGGTGAAAGCAAAAAAGATGAACCAGGCCAATCCCGGAATACGGTGTGTTGTGGATACGTGCTATTATTACATGGCCGGCGATAAATGCTCGGCAGACAAGATCGATGTGGAGCCCAAGAACGCCGCCACGTATGAGCAGACCGATTGTTCAACATTCACAAAGAAATGACGCGCAAAAACCAAAAACTGCCGGAGCCAAGTGTTCCGGCAGTTTTTGGTTACAGCAGATTTCCAAACATCAAGGAGAAAAATCATGCGAACTGAATAGCAAACGATTGCAATGGGAAAAAATTAAAAAAGCAAATATTTCATGAGGTGCATATGACCGTAGGCATACCCAAAGGATTACTTTTTCATAAATATGGTCCTTTTTTTAGGACTTTTTTTGAGGAGCTGGGCGAGGAGATCGTTTTTTCGGGGGATACGACAAAGGACATACTGGATCAGGGCGCCCATTACTGCGTGGACGACGCCTGCCTGCCCATTAAAGTATTTCACGGGCACGTGGCATGTTTGAAGGATAAATGCGATCTCATGCTCGTTCCGAGGTTCATGCGCGTACGAAAAAGGGAATACATCTGCCCCAAGTTCTGCGGGCTTCCCGAGATGATCATAAACAGTATACCGCATCTTCCTGCCGTTACAAAAGCGCCGATCTATGCCCAGACCGGCAGGCAGTTCTATAAATGGGCAAAAGAGACCGGCTCGCAATGTACCAAGGATCCCGCGAACATCCAAAGAGCGTTCAAAGCGGCGCTGGCGAAGCAAAGCACACACGGGACGGGCATACGGGACGAGGGGTTCGGGGTAAACGTCGCGCTGGTCGGACACCCCTATAATATCTATGACCCGTATATCAACATGAATCTGGTCAGGAAACTGAACAGAATGGGAATCGGGGTCGTAACCGAGGAATACCTGGCGGACGAACTGATCGATTCGGAAGTAAAGAAACTCTATAAAAGGCCTTTTTGGACCTTCGCCCGGAACGCCTACGGATTTGCCGTGCATATGGCGAACAGGGTAGACGGGGTCATCTATATCTCTTCCTTTGCGTGCGGGATAGATTCGGTGGTCACCGAGCTTATCAAGCTGAAAATCGGGGAAGTGCCGTATCTGGTGCTGAAAATAGATGAGCATACCGGCGAGGCGGGATTCGATACCAGGATAGAGGCGTTTGCCGACATGCTCGAAAGGAGGCGGCTCTATGGTGATTACGTTCCCGCACCTGGGAAACGCTTATATTGCAATTAAGGCGCTTCTGGACGGACTGGGCATCCGGTATGTGATACCGCCGCTTTGCAACAAGGAATCCGTCAGGATAGGCGCGCTGTATTCGCCCGAGGAGATATGCCTGCCTTTCAAAATAAACATGGGGAACTACATCCACAGTATAAAACAGGGAGCCGATACCGTCCTGATCACAGGGAGCTGCGGTCCCTGCAGGTTCGGGGAATACTGCGAACTGCAGGCTGAGATCCTTCGCAAGCTGGGGCACGATGTGGATTTCATCGTTATCGACAAACCGTCGGACATCGGTTTTCACGAACTGTTAAACAGGATAGGCAGGATAGCGGAAGGCAGCGCGAAAACCAGCCTCACCAAGCTCAGGTCCCTGGCTGATGCGGTCAAAATAATGAAGCGTATGGACAAGCTGGAAGCAAAGGCGCACGCTCTGGCGGGATATGAGAAAAACAGCGGGGAATGCAAAAGGCTGCTGAATGCATGCAGGGCGGCCGCCGAAAAGTGCGGCAGCCCCAAAGAAACGCTCGAACTCCTGCACACCTATGATGAAAAGCTCGATGCGGTTGAAATCGATGAAACAAAGGACCCGGTCAGAATTGCGATCATCGGGGAAATCTATACGGTCATCGAACCCTTTGCCAACCTGTATATCGAAGAAAAGCTCATGGATTATGGGGTCTCGACAAAACGGCGCCTCACCCCGAGCTGGTGGGTGGACAATCTCGTTCCGGCGTTGTTCAAGATGTTTCCCACCAAAATGGATAAGGCGGCCGGCGGGTATCTTCCGATGGACATCGGCGGGCACGCGCGCGAATGCATCGGCGAGACCGTACTCGCACAACGGGAGGGGTTCGACGGGGCCATACAGATATTCCCCATGGGCTGCATGCCCGAGATCGTGTCGAAATCGATATTGCCGGCCATTTCCAGGGAAAAGGATTTTCCGGTAATGTCGCTGGTGGTGGACGAGATGACGGGTGAAGCAGGGTATGTCACGAGAATAGAAGCGTTTATTGATTTGCTGGAAAGAAGAAGGAAAAATGTTTTATCTGGGTGTTGACGTCGGTTCCGTAAGTACGGATATCGTATTGCTTGACGGGAATATGTGCGTGCTGGAAGCGTTCTATCTTAAAACGCAGGGCAAGCCTATAAGGGCCATACAGGAAGGCTTTAAGCTGATTAAGGATAAGTATGGGAGCATCAGCGTCGGCGCGGCCGGGGCCACCGGAAGCGGCAGGCAGATAGCGTCGGCCGTTATCGGAGCGGATGCCGTGAAAAACGAGATCACCGCGCATTCCGTCGCGGCGCTTGAAGCGGACAGGGATGTCAGGACGATCATCGAGATCGGCGGCCAGGATTCCAAGATCATCATATTGAAAGACGGCGTTGCCATCGACTTTGCCATGAACACCGTCTGCGCCGCGGGTACCGGCTCGTTCCTCGACAGGCAGGCGGAAAGGCTGGGCATTTCCATCGAGGAATTCGGGAACTATGCCATGCGGGCCAGGACTCCGATACGGATTGCGGGCAGGTGCGCCGTATTCGCCGAATCGGACATGATACACAAACAGCAGATGGGATACAACGAGGAAGACATCATCGGGGGGCTTTGCGATGCGCTTGTGCGGAATTATCTCAACAACGTTGCCAAAGGAAAGGAAATAACCCCGAAAATATTCTTCCAGGGAGGGGTCGCGGCCAACTCCGGCATGCGCTCCGCCTTTGAAAAGGCATTGGGGTATGAGGTGACCGTTCCCGAGCACTATAATATGATGGGCGCAATCGGCGCGGCGGTTATCGCCAAAGACGCGGTGAAAAAGGCGGGCCGCAGCAGATTCAACGGGTTTGACATAGCGGATGCAGAATACGTCTCAACCAGCTTCGAATGCGAAGGCTGCTCGAACCGGTGTGAGGTCGTCAAGATACAGGCCGATTTTAAGGATATCGGGTGTTTTGGCGACCGGTGCGGGAAATGGAGCAATTCAATGGCCGCCTCTTAAGGGGTTGGCAGACATAAAGAAAGGTATCCTTTTGGTCATTCTGAAGGAGCAAGCGACTGAAGAATCTATATGGATAAAATACGGAAAGATTCTTCGCTATGCTCATAATGAAAAAAAGGATTTTTGTAGCCGTCCTATTGGCGGTTGCCTTTGCGGCCTGATACAGCATAAAATGCATAACCCGGTCCTTGTAACATGTCCGTTTACGTGCTAAAGTAATTCTGTGATTGTCTTTATTCAGTACGCGAAAAGAAGAGTCGTTTGATGGCCAATGCAGAGGACAGGGGATTAAACAACCCCTTCATTGCTTTAAAACACAGGAATTTCAGGCTGTACTGGCTGGGCATGTGCGTTTCGCTCATAGGCACATGGATGCAGAACATCGCGCAGCCGTGGCTGGCCTATTCGCTCACCAAGTCTCCGCTGCTCCTGAGCCTTGTCGGTACGCTGCAGTTTCTCCCCACGCTCCTGTTTTCGCTGTTCGCCGGCGTCATAATCGACAGGCGGCCAAAGAAAAAGATACTGCTGTTTACGCAGACCGCATCGCTCGTGATTACCCTTATGCTTGCGGTTTTGATCTCGCTGGGAAGAGTACAGTACTGGCACCTCCTCGCCGCCGCCACTGCCCTTGGCATCGTGAATACGCTGGACATGCCCACGCGGCATACCTTTGTCATCGAACTGGTAGGCAAAGAGGACCTGATGAACGCCATCGCGCTGAATTCGACGGTCTTTAATATCGCAAGGATTGTAGGCCCAGCGCTGGCCGGCCTGATCATGGGGGTCGCGGGGATCGCCGTATGTTTTTATATTAACTCGGTGAGCTTTCTGGCCGTTATCATCAGCCTGGTCTTTATCAGGCCGCTGTCAATGCCGCGTGCGCAGCCGGATCAAAACGTGTGGGCAAGCGTGAAGGACGGGCTAAGGTATATACGTAAAAATGAAACGATTTTAAAGACCCTGGTATCCATCCTGATCGTAAGCGCATTTGCTTTGAATTACAACGTCCTCGTACCCGTGTTTGCCAAAACCGTGCTTCATCAGGAGGAGGCAGGCTTCGGTTTCCTGATGTCGTTCGTGGGCGCAGGCTCGTTTTTTGGAGCGATGCTTATCGCAATCAGGAGCAAACACGGGCCGAGCAGGTTTATCATCCGGTATTTCCCGCTGTTCGCCGCCGTTTCGCTTATTATCACCGGATGCACGGGTTCCTATTTCATTACGGCGCTGGGCCTGGCCGCGACCGGCTTCTGTTTTGTAGCGTTCAGCTCGACGGCCAATTCCAGCCTGCAGCTTACGACCGAGGATGCATACCGCGGCCGGGTCATGAGCGTATTCACGCTGTTTTTCGTGGGCTCCGTTCCCATCGGCAATCCTTTTGCAGGCACCATAACCGAGCATTTCGGGCCTTCTGTTGGGTTCATAGCCTGCGGCGCCATGATCCTCCTTCTGATAGGCATCCTGCTGCTGTGGCGGGGGAAACGCAGGAAGCAAAACGGCTGCGGCGAAACGGAGCAACCGCGGCAAACCGAAACTTGACGATGCCTTGCCAAACCGTTTTCAGACAATAATCATATCATGATACTGAAACCTTGCAGATTGGGAGTAAACGGATATGATAGATTGCAACGATGACGGCTGCAGCAAGCCGATAAAAACGTTTAATATTAATGCGCATTTTATAGGCCCCAATCCCAGGACATCCTTCAATCCCAGAAGCGTCAGGCCAAGGATTGCCTCAAGTGCATATGTAGGCCCCTTTTCATCCGTTATCGGAGACGTAATCGTAAAGCGCAACGTGTTCATCGCCCCGAATGTGAGCATACGGGCAGACGAGGGCTTCCCTTTCTATATCGGTGCGAATACCAATATCCAGGACGGCGTTATCCTGCACGGCCTTCAACACGGCAGAGTGCAGCACGGCAACAGGACGTATTCCATCTATATAGGGGAACATGTAAGCTGCACGCACGGCTGCATCATCCACGGCCCATGTAAGCTCGGGGATCATGTGTTCGTGGGGTTCCATTCCATTGTGCTCAATGCCATAGTAGGTGAAGGGTGCTATATTTCGGCAAATGCGCTGGTAACTGGCGGCATCACGGTCAAACCCGACAGGTTTGTACCGCCCGGGGCAATCATAGATACGCAGGATAAAGCGGACGCGCTGGGACCTGTTCCCGATAGCCAGAAGGAATTTGCCGAAGAAGTGCAGCATGTGAACAACGAGTTCCCTGCAGCGTACGCCTTGCTGTTCGGAGCTACGAGATGCAGTTGCGGGATATCGTGCGACCCTGGAACGGTAAAGAGTATACTAAGATGATAACAAAGGAATCTCCGGCGCAAATCGGCGCCGGAGATTCCTTTTGGAGGGGTTGCGCGATGTTTTCGTTTTAGTCGATGGTGCGCAGGGTTTCGACGATGCTCATGCGCCTGAGGCGCCGCAGCGTCGGCCAGGACGCGATCAGGCTAACAAGGAACGCGCCCAGCGCGGCGTAAAGTATCGTGAAATAATTGAATTGTATCGTAGTGGCATACTGCCCCGCCACGATGGAAAAGAACAGCAGCATCAGCGCTGCGCCGGCGATAACGCCGTAGATAACGGATTTCAGGCTGTAGAGGAAGCTTTCATAGAACACCAGCCGCCGCACCTGCCTGACCGACATGCCCACGGCCTGCAAAAGCCCGAATTCACGCCGCCGCAGTATGAGATTGGTGCTGATGATGTTGATGATATTCAGGCAGCTGATCAGGCTGATGACGCCCACGAAGCCGTAAATGCAGAGTACGAACAGCAGGTAGACGTTTTTCATCTCCCTGAAGTCCTGGTTCATATCGGCCACCGCGAGCGAGGAATCGAGCTTCTGAATATCCGCAGCGAGCTGTTTCACATTGTTCCCGCCCGCGTCGATAATGATTTGCGGGGGATAATTGGTTATAAAGGGGAGCTTTTCCGCAAACTTTTGGACATTTTCTTCGGGTATGAAGAGTACGAGCTGTTCCCGGAAGGGACTCGGCACGATGTACCAGGGCAGCTTGCTCACCTCGGCGGTCACGGGAAGGCTCATTTCAGGATAATAATCCGCCTTCTCATTTCCTTTTGAATTGTCAGAAACTTCAAACGACAGTTTTTGACCGGTTTTCAGGTCCGGCAGTATCTTGCCGTTTATTATCCTGGCTTTGTTCTGATCGTCGAAGACATTGATCTGGAAGTAGTTATATACCAGCACACCGCCGCTCTGTGCCCATTCATCGTAACCGATGGAAGGATTCAGGCTTCCCTTTATCTCATTAAAGGATGCGCGGTCAATGATATGCAACGCCGTATAGACTGCCGGTTTATGCGTATCGAGGTCTTCCTCCGCCGGGTTGACAAAGGTCCATCCGCAATAGTGTAGTAAATCCTGATTATATTCCTGCGCATTAACACCTATAGTGAAATCTCCTGACCGGTCCGTGTGGATACGCTGTATCCCCTGCATCGACCGGATACTGGGGTAGATGCGCTGCAGACGGGCAGAATTTTTTACGGTGACCGCAACATCTATGATGTTTTGCCTGCCCGAGCGTTCAAAATCCTTGGACATAACGGTAAGCAGCGCGGACGCGCAGATGAACAGCGCCACGCAGATGGTCATGGATACGAGCACCGTGCGCGACCGCTTCCCGTTGCGCTTCATGTTCCTGAGGCTCAGGTCGCCCTCAAAGCCGAAAACAAGTTTTGCCAGCCTGTTTTGCCTGGTGGCGCGGCGGGGGAGCCTGACGAGCCGGCTGCCGCGCGTCACCTCCACCGGTGATATGCGGGTAACCGTGCGCAAAGGCCCGGTTACGGCGATGAAGGTGGCGATAAGGCCGATGGCGACGCTGATGATGCAATAGAGCGGGGATACGGCGAGATAGATGGTGGGCAGGCCGGAAAAATCCATGCTGTTCACGATCCAGATGAGGCCAAGGGACGCGCTTGTTCCAAGAATCAGGCCCAGCGGTACGGCCAGTATGAGCATGAACCCCACTTCCTGCGAAAGCATCCCGAGCACCTGCTTCGGCGTTGCGCCTGCGCAGCGCAGAAGCCCGTAATCGGTGAGCCGTTCGGTCACCGTCAGCGAAAACGTGTTGCGCACGATGGAGATGGCGGCCAGCCCCACGATGCAGGATACGAACACGAACAGTGCCGTGATGATGGGGAGCATGGGCAGCGGTAGCTCCGCATAGTCGGTATTGGTATAATACAGCAGCGCTTCATTGACGGATAAGGACGGAGCATTCTTAGCCCGTATATCATTGATGAAGTCCTGCAGCGAAGCGCCGCCCTTTATAAGGCAGTAGGCCGCGGCGATTTGGGTTTTATCCTCTGGATAAACGATGGCAGTGCCGTTACCATTGTTATAATTGACGCTGATTCCGGTATCTTTCATGATGCCCACGACGGTGTATTCTTTTGTTTTCCTGCCAGTCATTTTGAACGCGAGGCCGTTGTTCCCTGCCGGCAAACCATGGTTTTCGAGAACACGGTATGCCTGGTTGTACGAGATATCAGGCACATGGATTGTTTTTCCCTGTACAAGCATATCGTATTTGCCTGTTTCGAGGCGTACGGTATCGCCAATCTTAACATCGCCCAGTTTTCCTATAGAATACGGACATAAAACGATTTCACCCTCCTTTTCGGGCATGCGTCCTGCGGTAAGCTTTACAGGCAATATTTTTTCCATGGAAGAATCGTATTGAAGCAGGGCAAAGGCTGAGGGGAAGGGGTTATCCTTCGACTGGCCGGACGATGCCTGTTCCTTCGAATATGGCAGGGCATAGGAAACGTCATACAAAAAACCGTATTTTTCTATGCGGGGGTCCTTTAACAGCTTGCGCATGGCCGCCGTATCATCCAGCATGACGCGGACATGATAGTCGCCGTCGTTCTCCCTGGCGTTCTGTACCATCGTGTAGGTAACGGTGGAAAAGAAGTTGCCGATGCACAGCATCAGCGCCAGCGCAAGCGCGATGCCCAGTATGGTCAGGGTGGTGCGGCTCTTGGACGCCTTGATGTATTTGAAAGCGACATTCGGCTTCATAGCCCGCAGACCTCCTCATCCACGATGCGCCCGTCGGACATATGGAGTATGCGGTCGGCGTAGGACGCGATGGTCTTATCGTGGGTCACGATGACGAAGGACTGGTTGTATTTGCGCGCGGACTGCCTGAACAGGTTGATGACCTCCAGCGCGTTTTTACTGTCCAGATTGCCGGTGGGTTCGTCGGCCAGTACGATGGCGGGCTTATAAATCAGCGCGCGGGCTACGGCCACGCGCTGCTGCTGGCCGCCCGAAAGCTGGTTGGGAAGGCTGTTCAGCCTGTCATGAAGCCCCACAAGGCGCACAATGTCGCCAAAATGCGTTTCGTCGCATTTCTGGTTGTCGAGAAGCAGCGGCAGCAGGATATTTTCCTTTGCGGTAAGGACCGGGATCAGGTTGAAGTTCTGGAAGATGAACCCCACCTGCCTGCGCCGGAACACCGCCAGTTCCTTTTCGCCAAGGCTGGTGATAACGAGGCCTCCCACGGTGATGCTGCCCTCCTGCGGACGGTCCATGCCGCCCAGCATGTGCATCAGGGTGGATTTCCCGCAGCCGCTGGGGCCCATGATGGCCACGAATTCCCCTTTTCTTATGCTGATGCTCACATTGTTAAGCGCTTCCACCCTGGTTTCATCCGTTCCGTAGGCGTGCGACAGGTTCTGCGTCTGTAAAATCATGCTATTTCCTCCCTTACAGTACTTTCCATGTACAGGATAGCAGAGAGGATTTGCAATACGGTGACGGATGCGCTTACAATTTTGTAAGATAGGCGCAAAAACTTATCTGTCATTCTGAGCGCAGCGAAGAATCTTGGGTAGTGAAGAATCCTATCATTAATGCAAAAGATTCTTCCATCGCTTTGCTCCTTCAGAATGACAAAATGGTTGCTTCTTTTTAACAGGCTCTGTTTACCGCGGATTAATCACAGGTTACGATGCGCGGCTTTTATCGAAGGTGATCTCAAAGCGCGTACCCACGCCCTTTTTGCTTTTCACATAGATCTCCCCGCCATGCCGCTTGATGATGGATTTCACGAGCGCAAGCCCCAGCCCCGCACCGACGGAATCGTCCTCCCTGTGGCTGTAGAACGCGTCGAAAATATGCTTTATCTTCTCTTCATCCATGCCCGCGCCGTTGTCTGCAATTTTGACCCACACGTAAAAATTGTTCTGGCCGGTCTGTATGCCGACGGTCCCGCCCGCATCCGTATGCTCGATGGCGTTTTTGATGAGATTTTCAAAGGCCTGCGTCAGCCATTTTTCATCATGCGGCAGCGGATAGTCCTCTCCGGCGTCCAGATTCAGAGCAATCCCTTTTTGGGCGGCGATCTCTTCAAAAGTCTTCATTGCACTGTGGAGGGTGGATATAAGGGATTGGGGGCGCATTTCCATGACGATGCTGTCGGCTTCCAGCCTGGCGATCTGCAGCAGCGTGCTAATCAGCCATTCCAGCCTTTTTAGCTGCTCCTGCGAGCGGTGCAGAAAGCGTTCGGCGTCGGCGCGCGGCATCTCAGGGTTATCCTGCATCAGCTCGTGGTACATGCTGATGGAAGCGATGGGGGTCTTCATCTGATGGGATATGTGGGAAACGAATTCCTGCATATACTCCTTCTGTGCCGCACCGGACGCAATGGTGTGCCGCGCTTCGTTCACGATCTTGCACAGGGCGTGCTGCACCGCGCCCAGCATCCCTTCGTCCAGGGTGGACAGTTCTGCTGCAAATCCGGATTCCGCCGCATCGGCGATTTTTTGCAGGCCCCCCAGCATCCTGCGTTCCCTACGGGCACTAAAAAACAGGATGCAGCAGGCCGCAAGCGCCGAAAGCAGCAACAAAACGGCTGCCACATAGTCTGCCCTGTCCCTTTGAATCAGCAGGTAAAGACCGAGCGGGATAAAGCACAAAAGGTATTTGAAGGCAATAGAATACCGCCTTTTTCCGTAGAACGAGGGCTGTTTCAAACGCCCGCCACCTCCCTGTTCCACATGTAACCGATTCCCCGCACGGTGATGATATATTGGGGAGTGGCGCTGTTTTCTTCAATTTTTTCGCGCAGCCTGCGGATGTTCACGGACAGCGTGTTGTCATCCACGAACTGGCCGCCGTTATCCCACAGTCCGGCTAAAAGGCGCGCGCGGGTCAGCACCTGTTTGGGGTGTTTCATGAAATACAGCAGCAGTCTGTACTCCATCAGCGTCAGCGGGAGAGGTTCGCCGCTGAGATGAAGTTCGGTGCTTTGCGTATCCAGCGTCAGGGGGCCGGAGACCAGCCGGAACGAAGACGTGGCGCCAGTGCGCCGCAGTATGACCCGTATGCGCGAGATGAGTTCACGCACGCGGAACGGCTTGGTGATATAATCGTCTGCGCCGCGATCCAACCCCAGTATGATCTGGTATTCCTGGTCGCAGGCTGTCAGGAAGAGTACGGGCGTAGCATAGCGTTCCTTTATTTTTGTGATAAAGTCCAGCCCGCTGCCGTCAGGCAGCATGACGTCCAGTATGATGATGCCGAACTTTTGCGTCTGCAATGCGTCATCCGCCTGCCGCAGGGTGCGCACATGGGAAACGGCGAATTTCTCCAGATTCAGGGCATAGGTTAGCCCCTCCGCCAAGGCTGCGTCGTCCTCTACCAGCAATACGTTTGCCATAAAAAGCCCCTTTCCTTTACAGAATCCGCCTGATGGCATTATCATAGCACAAAACGTAAAGTATAGGGGAAACGTATAATTATACAATTTGAAAGCAAAAAATCCGGGCAGGCATAACTTATCCGCTATTGCGAAAACTATTGCTAAAACAAACACGGGTGTGATGCGATGCTTCCGGTCAGGACTGCGTTCAGGAAGAAAGCGATCGATAAATCGGCTGGAGAAGACAAAGACGGGAAACAGGGGCTGAAAAGGGCCATGGGCGCGCTTGACCTCACCGCTTTGGGCGTGGGGGCGATCATCGGCACCGGCATATTCGTGCTGACCGGCGTTGCCGCGGCAAAATACGCCGGGCCTGCCGTGATCATCTCGTTCGTCCTTTCGGGCATCGCCGCCGCCCTGGCCGCGCTCTGCTATGCCGAACTCGCGTCGATGGTGCCTGTCGCGGGAAGCGCGTACGCATATGCGTACGCGTCCATGGGCGAGATCATCGCCTGGCTGATAGGCTGGAACCTTATCCTGGAATACCTGGTCGCGGCGGGGGCGGTTGCGGTCGGGTGGAGTTCGTATTTCAGCGACATGCTCAGATCGGTCGGGGTTGTTTTGCCCGCTGCGTTTACGGCCTCCGTTTCCGAGGGTGGTATCATTAATATTCCGGCAGTGCTCATCGCGCTGCTGGTCACGTGGATCGTCATCCGCGGGACCAGGGAAAGCGCGGGCGCGACAAAGATCATCGTCGCCGTCAAGCTGCTGGTCGTCGCTTTGTTTATCGCGCTGGGGGTGTGCAGGATCAATACGGCAAACTGGGTCCCCTTTACGCCCTTTGGTGTTTCCGGCATCGTGCAGGGAGCTGCAATCGTCTTCTTTGCCTATATCGGCTTTGACGCGGTTGCAACGGCGGCCGAGGAAGTGCGCAATCCCAAACGCGACCTGCCCAGGGGAATCATCAGTTCGCTTCTAATTTCCACCCTGCTCTATATCGCGGTATCCGTGGTTTTGACGGGGATGCTCAATTATACCCAACTCAATACGTCGTCGCCGATAGCGGCCGCCTTGCTGTCGGCAGGTATCCGCTGGGCTTCGGCGCTGGTATCCGTCGGGGCGCTCGCCGGACTGACCAGCGTCCTCATTGCCGTATTGTTTGCGCAAAGCAGGGTCTTTTTCGCCATGTCCAGGGACAGGCTTCTGCCGCCGGTTTTTTCAAGGATACACAAAAAATATAAAACGCCCTATCTCGATACGCTGATCATCGGGCTGGCAGTGAGTTTAATAGGCGCTTTTCTCCCTGTAGGGCTTATTGCGGAAATGGCGAACATCGGGACGCTTTCGGCGCTCGCCGTCGTGGCGGTGGGCGTCATCATACTGCGCAGGACGCAGCCGGACCTCGAACGGCCGTTCAGGGTGCCCTGGGCGCCCTTTCTTCCCGCGCTGTCCGCATTGCTCTCGGTCTATCTCATGCTGAACCTGCCCGTAACCACCTGGATACGGTTCGCCGTATGGATCGCCCTGGGCCTGGTCATCTATTATTTTTACAGCTACAGGCACAGCGCTTTGGCATCGCCTGAGAAAAAGGGAGGAAGGGTTGTATCAATGGAAATACAGGGGAAAGGAAAATGATACGCTGGGTGCTTTACCGTATCCTGTCCATGTTTTTGACATAATGGAGCAGCTGGAAAAGGAGCTGCTGGTCGCTCATGTTGTGCAGTGGGTCTATGCCTATGGTCTCCTTCATTTTCTTGAGCCGGAAAAGGATGGTGTTGCGGTGCATGAACAGCGCTTTTGAAGCCTTGTTGATATTCATGCCGCTTTGGTAGAGGGCGTTAGCGGTCTCGATGAAGATATCCCTGCCGTATTTATCGATCGATTCGGTATAGGGCGAAAAAACACTCTCAAAAATACTGAAGGGCACCATGTCCTGAAAATACTGGAGCAGATAATCCATGAAGAAGTACACCGCGCCCACTGCCGGCTTGATATGGTCCTCCAGCCAGGTCACATGGCTGAAGGCCTGCCTGTAATCCTCCAGCCGCGCCTGCGGGGTCCCGACAAAGAACGTGCATCTGTCCGGTTCGGGCAGGAGACTGTTGATGTTTTCAATATACTGGAGCATGGTCTGCCTGTAAGTGTTGAGCTGATTGCCGGGAACCGTCTTAAAAACGGCGATGCAGTTGTTGCCCAGGGTCATGGAAATATCCTGCTTCGTGTGCAGGACGCCGCCTTTTACTTTTTCTAATATAGCGTCGTTATCCTTAAAAGAAAATAATTCGATGATAACAGGCACCCTGACCAGCGTTTTGTCATAATGCAGGTTTTTTGCAAGGTTTTCGAGCCTCGCGATGTTTACCGGTTCCTCGAACAGCAGCGCGTTGCAGAAAATATTTTTTTTGTTCTGCCGCTTGCGTATCTGTTCCTTGTAGTATTCATGTTCGATCATCGCTTCAACGGACATCCGCACAAGATATGCGAACTTGAACACCTCGTCGGGGTTTCCGGATATGCCCACCGCGCCGATGATCTCGCCCTCATTCATGATCGGCATGTTGATGCCCGGCTTTACGCCGATGTAGTTTTCTTCGTCCTGTTTCACGAGCTTGAAATCAAGCCCGTCGTTAATGACGTTGTAGGCTACCTCATGGAAATCCCCGATGCGCTTCTGGTCGCCGCTGGCGATGATGATGCCTTTTTCGTTCATGATGTTGATGTTGTATCCCAGATACTTCATGATTCGCTTTGCCAGCGTCTGAGCCAATACACTATCGAGCATATCAACACCTCTTCCAGCAAAGTTTGTTAACATAATAATAACAAATAGCGATGTAAAATACCACATTGCCAAGTGGTATTTTGTACCGGAAGCACAATAATAGCGGTAATTATTGGATTGAACATACATAGTAAAAAGCGGAATTATGTCATATTATAAACAAAATTAACGCAAACATTAACATACCAGTATTTTAATCGTAATTGCGCGCATTATCGCCGTATTACGGCTTGTTTCTTGTTGCCTATTTAGGATTTAGACCAGATAAACGTTTGGCCCAAAGCTGCATTTGCTCCTTTGCGGCCCGAATAAAGATAGGAGGTATTATTGTATGGATCTCGTTTCTATCATTCTTGCTTTTGCCGCCGGTATCGTCGGTACGACCATCGGCGGTGTCCAGGCCTTCGTGTTTACTGGTCTGGTAGGCCTGGCGGGCATGGGCGTCGATGCTGTGCTAGGCCCGGTCTCTGCCGCAGCCGGGGGGTCTGCAATCCCCTTTATCGGCGGCGTTCCGTTCGGTTTCTGGTTCCATCCGGCAATGGCATTCCTGGGGGGCGCAGCCGCTGCTGCGTATGCGCGTAAGATGGGGTACCTTGAATCGGGCAAAGCCGCAGTGGGCACAGCGCTCGCCGGACTGAAAAAGCCCGATGTCCTGATCGTAGGCGGCATTACCGGTGCGATCGGCTATGTCACAATGGTATTGCTCACCGGCTCCGCGTTCCTGGGCCTCAAAGCCGACGGCGGCGCCACCGCGATTTTCCCGCTGTCGCTGATTATTAAGGCCATATTTGACGGCGGCAGCATTATGGGCAAAGTCCCTGAAGAAATCAAAGCTGACGGCGGACGTTTTGGCGGCACATTTCTGGCATGCTGGGCTCCGCAGCAGCGCGGCGGCTGGCAGAAGGTCGTCATCAGCGTCGGCTGGGCGCTTGTATCGGCCTATGCAACGTTCCTCCTCTTCCAGTTCCCTCAAACCGCAGGTTATGCCCCGTTCATCGGCTTCTTTATCTCGGCTACTTCACTGTTGTTGCTGCTTGTCGGCATGGATATCCCTATAACGCACCACATCACACTCCCGGCCGGTTACGCGGTATTGATGCTCGTAACCGCAAACGGCGGCTCCATTACCGGAATTCCTGTGGAAACCGCCCTCATCTGGGGCCTGGGGATAGGCATGGCCGGAGCGTTCCTGGCCGAGTTCCTGGCGGACTGCTTCTATGTGTATGGAGACGTCCACGTTGACCCGCCGGCAATGGCCATTTTTGTAGCTTCCCTTTGCACGATGACGCTGTTCCCGGCAATGGGCCTGGATAAAGCCGGTATCGTTGTTCCTTTGGTTATTGTAGCGATCTGCCTCATTGTGGCAATGCTTGGCGGTTCAAAAAAGCAGGCTGTTTCCTGAGCTAATACGGCCAATAGCTTAAAGATACAAAAAGAGCCATAATAACCTCAACCAGAGGGCAGCCCTGCATGCCACCGCAGGCGCTGCCCTCTGGTATTTTTATAAATCAAACTATCCATAGTAAAATAAATATGATATAATATTCAAAAAATTGAACGGTCACCTTCCCAAAAGCCTGATGCACTTTTATTATTAAAAGTCAGGATGCCCAAAAGCATTCCAAAGGGGGTGTGGGGGGATCCCCCACTTGAAATCCAATCTGACGACATGCGCGTCAGAGCGTGGGAGCAAACTGCGCTCCGCTCGCTTCCACGCGGAAGCATGAAAGCTCGCATGCCGCGTTGCTCCTCCTTATTCCCCACAAAGCTTCGCTGTGCGGGGGCCCCGGAATGAGCAGCGAAAAAATGGCGCAAAAGCGGCATTTAACCGCACAGGAAATCCGTCGCAAACCCAAAGGGTTTGTCGACGGTCTAAAAGTTCTCGTTTATCACGGGTTAATAATTAAATATGGGGTGATGGAATTGTACAATGTTTCTCTGGAAGGGAAAGCGGTCATGGTAACGGGAGCCGCGCAGGGCATCGGCAAGTGCATAGCTGTCAAGATGGCCGAGGCGGGCGCAAAGGGGATCACCATCGTGGACCTGCAGGCCGGCGGGCCCATCGAACAGACCAAATCCGAGTTGGAGGCGCTTGGTTCGGAGGTGATCGTCTATACGGGGGACGTCTCCAAGTCGGAGACTATCAAGGGCGCTATCGAGGCTACGACCAGGCGCTGGGGAAGCCTGGACGTTCTCATCAACAATGCGGGCATCGCACGCATGAGCGACCTGTTTACCACGACAGAGGAGCAGTGGGATCTGGTATTGGCCGTGAACCTGCGCTCGGTATTCCTGGGCATGAAGTACGGCGCCGAAGTGATGAAGGAGCAGGGCGGAGGCGTTATCGTCAACACGTCTTCCATAGCCGGTGTTACGGGCGGAAGCACGGGTGCGGATTACGGCGCTTCCAAGGCGGGCGTCATCGCACTCACGAAGTTCGGCGCAAAGACGCTTGGCCCGTACGGGATACGGGTCAACGCGATTGCCCCGGGGACCATCGCAACGGAAATGGTGAAGAACAATTACAGCAAGCTGGATGAGGAAGGCATCAGGAAGCGTTTGTCTTCCATTCCAATGGGGCGCATGGGCGAACCCGAGGAAGTTGCGAAGGCGGTGCTGTTCCTGGCAAGCGACCTTGCAAGCTATGTCTCCGGCGAAGTCCTGTTGATAACGGGCGCGCGCATGAGTTAAGGCATATCTTTAAACTTACGTAAATTTTCAAGGCGCAGCCATTTTGGCTGCGCCTTTTATGCCCACAAATATGTTTTTTAAAGGGTTGAAAGATGGATTATCCTCCATTTCAACCCAAATAATGATGCAAACGAGGTGCACAACCCCACTTTTTTCTACGACGTATGCATGCGGATTTCGGGTGAAAACTAGCTCCATTACGTTACGTAAAAGTTTTATTAAAATGCGGTAAAACATGGTTATTTATATTTCAAAGTGTTGATTCAACTATTGTTTGAATTATTGCAAATTAATTTGTTGGAGTGATACCCTTGTGTGAGAATGGCAGGCTCAAAAATCGCTACTTGAATTTCCCAGTTTTGAAATATTATGTAAGGTGGTGCATTTGAACTCAATAAAAGTACATTTACCAAAGCGTAGAACCGGAGGATGACCGATAATATTTGGGCAGGAAGGCAGAGCGGGAGTCGGGCTGATAATTGCTTGTAAAAAGAAAAGGAAGGCCTATCACATGCTGAAGAAAATAAAGATTTCGACAAAACTGATTATTTCTTATATTCTTATTGCTGTTATGACAGGCGTTGTGGGCGTAATCGGACTCGTGAACATGACAGCGATCAATGAAGGGGCCACACAGATTTACCGGCAGAACACGCTGGGGCTGAACTATGCGGGAGATGCCGCCATTTTTTATCAGCGAATACGGTTCAATGCTGTTAAAATGAAGACGGATGATGTTGTTTCAAACCAAAAGGGATATATCGACAGCATCAGAGATTACGCCGCGAAAGTTGAGAACAGCCTGAAGGACTATGAAGCTTTGATCATCACGCAGGAAGACAGGGATTTGTTCAATACGCTGAATTCGCAATGGAAAACGTATATTCCGCTTATTGAGGACGCCATTCAATTGGCGGAAGCAGGGAAAAGAGAGCAGATTGATTATACGAAAGCCACGCAGATTGGCACAAATCTTGAAGGATCCTTTGATAAAATTTTCCAGTACAACATAGACAACGGAAAAGCGAGGAATGATAACAACCTTCAAATCGCTGCGGCGTCAACAACAACCATGGTTATTATCGTGGTATGCTCCGTCCTGCTGGCCGCTGGTCTGGGGATACTTTTGACCAGGGCCATTTGCGGGCCGATCAAGAAGATGGTTCAGGCTGCGCAAAGGGTTGCCGCAGGAGACACGGATGTTGTATTGGACGTCAACACAAAGGATGAAGTAGGCGATCTGGCCGAATCGCTCAAAAGCGTCATCGGAGAAATCGATAAAATGACAGAGAGCGTAAACACGCTCCTGAATGCGGCCGCCGATGGCCGTCTGAGCGTGCGTGCGGACGCAACGCAGCATGAAGGGGACTTCCGCAGGATCGTCGAGGGCGTGAACGCTACGCTCGACGCAGTGACAAAGCCGCTGGACGTTGCCGCAAAGCAGCTCGAAAAAATTGCTAACGGAGAAGACGTTGAAGCGATTGACACCTCAGGATTCAATGGGGATTTCAGGCTGATGATTGAAAACCTGAACCTGTGCAGGGAATCCTTATACCTTTTGCTGGGCGATTCAAATATGCTGGCAAAAGCAGCCTTGAATGGAGAGCTCTCGGTCCGCGCCGATATCAGGCGCCATAAGGGAGGGTATGCCCGGATCATCGACGGCATCAACAAAACGCTCGACGCGGCAATCGAGCCGGTGAACGAGGCCATCGGAGTATTGGAGGAAATGTCCAACGGGAACCTCAGTGTGCGGGTGAGAGGAAATTTCAAAGGGGACCATGCAAAAATCAAGGATTCGCTCAACAGCACGATGGAGGCCATAACGGGGTATATAGGCGAAATATCGTATGCTCTGGGCGAAATGGCCCAGGGGAACATGGATGTGGAGATCACGTCCGATTTCCGTGGCGATTTCTATGCGCTCAAGCAATCCATAAACGGTATCGTAGCTTCGTTAAACGACGTGCTTTCCGAGATAAACGCCGCCTCCGACCAGGTCGCATGCGGTACGCTGCAGGTGTCCCAAGGCAGCCAGAATCTTTCCCAGGGAACTACCGAGCAGGCAAGCGCGCTGGAAGAGCTGACGGCCTCGGTCACGCAGATCGCGGCGCAAACCAGGCTGAACGCAGAAAACGCGCGGAAAGCGAACGATCTCTCCATTGCGGCCAAGGAGGATGCGCTTGCCGGAAACGAGCAGATGAAGGGGATGCTCGAATCAATGCGGCAAATCAACGAAGCGTCGGCCAACATCGGCAAGATCATCAAAGTCATAGACGATATCGCGTTCCAGACCAATATCCTGGCGCTCAACGCCGCGGTGGAAGCCGCTAGAGCCGGCACGCACGGGAAAGGCTTTGCGGTCGTTGCCGAGGAGGTGAGGAATCTGGCCGTAAAAAGCGCGGATGCCGCCCAGAATACCACCGCGCTTATTGAAGGGACCATCAGAAAGGTTGAAGCGGGGACGAAGATAGCAAACGGCACAGCGGACGCGCTGACACACATTATAGAAGATGTGGAAAAGGCAGTAGCACTGGTGGGGGACATCGCCAGTGCGTCCGAAGAACAGGCGGCGGCCATCGGGCAGGTGAATGACGGTATTGAGCAGGTGGCGCAGGTGGTGCAGAGCAACGCATCCACAGCCGAGCAATCGGCGAGTGCGAGCGAAGAACTCTCCGGACAGGCGGAAAGGCTCAAAACCATGGTCCATAAGTTCAGGCTTAAAAACGAAAAGCAAAAAACATTTGAACGAACCGGCGGCAATCAAACAAATAACCCCAAGCTGCACATTGTATTGGGCGAGCAGCATGCGGATAAATACTGCGTTTAGATCCCCTGGTTTTTAGGCTGAAGAACAGGAAAAACCCCTTATAAAAGGGGTTTTTCCTGTTGGGCGCAAAGTCATTTTCAAGGAGCATAGCGGCTGAAGAATCAGTGTAATATAAGCATGATTATAGATTCTTCGCTGCGCTCAGAATGACTGAAAATGAGTTTTCTTATTGCGTAAGAAGAGAGATAACGAACTGGCTGAACTAGAAGTTGAAAACTGCAATTTTACAAAATCATTCCTGCAAAATTAACGGTTTATTTACGAAAAAGCATTGACACGGCTGCGAATTTTGGATAAAATCTATTGAAAAGAGTCATTTATGTGTTTTTCACTTTAAACAGAATCTGCCAGTCTACAAAACCAAAGCTGATGCATGCTTATGAAAGTGTCAGGTTTGAAATCCCGGCTTAGTAGCTTGCGCCAAAAAGCCGATTGAATAGCGCCAATCCATAACCGAGGGGAGAATTCAAATGTGTATAAACAAGAAGTTGCTTGCATGGGTAAATGAAATGGCCGAGATGTGCCGGCCCGACCAAATCTACTGGTGTGACGGTTCCGAGGAAGAAAACGGCCGTCTGCTTGCGGAAATGGTTGCGTCCGGCAGCGCGACGCCCTTGAATCCCGATAAACGTCCTGGCTGTTATGCCTTCCGCAGCGACCCGTCCGATGTGGCGCGTGTCGAAGACAGGACTTTTATAGCGTCAGAGAAAGAGGAAGACGCGGGCCCGACCAACAACTGGATCGACCCGGCCGAACTCAAAAATACGATGACCGAGCTTTACACGGGCTGCATGAAGGGAAGGACGATGTACGTCATCCCGTTCTCCATGGGCCCCATCGGCTCGCCTATCTCCAAGATCGGCGTGGAATTGACCGACAGCCCGTATGTTGTCGTAAACATGCGCATCATGACGCGCATGGGCAGCGCGGTCCTTGAAGCGCTTGGCGAGGACGGGGAATTTGTGCCCTGCCTGCATTCGGTGGGCGCGCCGCTTGAAGAAGGGCAGCAGGATGTTCCCTGGCCCTGCGCGCCGATGGAGAAAAAATATATCAGCCATTTTCCCGAGGAAAGAACCATATGGTCCTACGGCTCGGGATACGGCGGAAACGCGCTCCTGGGCAAGAAGTGCTTTGCGCTGCGCATCGCTTCCGTGCAGGCGCGCGACGAAGGCTGGATGGCGGAGCATATGCTCATCCTGCGCATATCCGATCCCAAGGGGAACGTCAAGTATGTGGCGGGAGCATTCCCTAGCGCCTGCGGAAAGACCAACCTGGCAATGCTTATTCCGACCATACCGGGCTGGAAGGTGGAGACCATAGGCGACGATATTGCGTGGATGAAATTCGGTGAGGACGGGCGGCTGTATGCGATTAACCCCGAGGCCGGATTCTTCGGCGTAGCCCCCGGCACCTCCATGGATTCCAACCCGAACGCCATGCGTACACTGGAGAAGAACAGCATATTTACCAACGTCGGCCTTACCGACGACATGGATGTGTGGTGGGAAGGCATCGGCTACGATGCCCCCGGCCACCTCATAGACTGGAAGGGAAACGACTATATGCCCGGCGACCCCGGACCGGCGGCGCATCCCAACGCCCGCTTTACGGCGCCGGCCAGCCAGTGCCCGTCCATTGCCCCCGAGTGGGAGGACCCCAAGGGCGTGCCCATTTCCGCGATTTTAATCGGCGGGCGGCGGCCGAAAACGATTCCGCTGGTACACGAGAGCTTTGACTGGGAGCACGGCGTGTTCATGGGCTCCATCATGGGCTCCGAGATCACAGCTGCGGCCATTTCCGATAAGATCGGGCAGGTGCGCCGTGATCCATTCGCGATGCTGCCTTTCATCGGCTATCACGTGTGCGATTATCTGCAGCACTGGCTGGATATCGGAAAGATGACGGACAGCAGCAAACTGCCCAAAATTTTCTATGTGAACTGGTTCCGCAAGGATGAAAAAGGAAGGTGGCTCTGGCCAGGATTCGGCGAAAACAGCCGCGTGCTCAAGTGGATCGTCGAAAGGACGCTGGGGGAAGGCGGCGCGGTAAAGACCCCGATAGGGTATATGCCCGCCGACGGCGCTATCGATCTTGCCGGTCTTGATATCAGTCCGGCGGATATGGAAGAGCTGCTCAAAGTCAATAAGGAAGAATGGCTCGCCGAAGTCGCATCCATAAAAGAGCATTATGCGAAGTACGGCGAACGCCTCCCCGAAGAACTGACAGCGCAGCTTAATGCCCTTGAAAAACGCCTGGACGACATGGAGGCGTAGAAATTCACAATACAATCACGTGCCTGCAAGGCTTTCGTACGGCAGGCCTATGGATGATACGATCCATAGGCCTGCCTGGATTTCAGGGGGCACTTAGCGGAGGATGGTTCAGATGCAGGATTGGGATGCACGGCTTTACCTGAAATATGCCGATGAACGCACGCGGCCCGCGGTCGATCTCGCCGCCCGTATCACCGTCGAGCGGCCGCAACGGATTGCCGATATCGGCTGCGGCCCGGGCAACAGCACCGTAATACTCGCGCAGAAGTTCCCCAAAGCTTATGTGTTGGGCATTGATAATTCCCCGAAAATGATCAGGACGGCGCAATCCGATTATCCTGAGCTGGATTTTGTGGTATGCGACGCCGCCGTCGATTTGCCGTCTTTGGGCGGCGGATTCGATGTCGTGTTCTCCAACGCCTGCCTCCAGTGGGTGCCGGACCATGAAAAGGTGCTCGGCCAAATGATGGAGATGCTGTCCCCTGGCGGCTTCCTGGCCGTGCAGATGCCCTACAATCAGGACGAACCGGTCAAAAAGATCATCAATGAAATCGCAGCCTCACCTGCATGGGAAGAATACTTTGATAATCTGCATCCCTTTTATACACGCACAGCGAAGGAATACTACGATATACTCCGCCCATATGCATCTACGGTAACGCTTTGGGAAACCGTATACTACCACGTGCTGAATTCTCATGAGGACATACTGGAATGGTACCGCGGCACGGGCCTGCGTCCGTATCTTAACAGACTGCCCGATGATAAGAAGGCCGTGTTCGAAAACGATATTCTTTGGCGCGTCAAACAGAGCTATCCCGAACAGGCGGACGGCAGGGTGCTCTTCAGGTTCCCGCGCCTGTTTTTCACTGCCCCCAAATAGTGCATATTTCTTTGCGCCTGTTTCCAAATTAAAAGCCCAAACGCAGAGAAACTATTCGCAATATGGCGGTATATAGAATATAATAAAGGAAACGCCAGTCATAGCATTTTGGTGAGACTATTCTGCGCGATTTGACGGGTATGGGATTAAAAATCAGGGAAGGGTGTTATTCTATGAAGAAACTGCGTTTCCTTTTTGCTTTTATTCTGGTATTTATGCTGAGCGCATGCGGGCAGGCGCCGCCAACGGCATCGCCGGTTATGACACAACAGCCGTCGCCTTCAGGTCCGGCGGTTGAAAACGTCACTAATAAAAAGATGACGCTGACGTTTGCGTTCGGTGAACGCGAAGGGACGTATTCGGGTGATGTGGTCAACGATCTTCCACATGGCAACGGAGTATTTACCACGTTGAACACAGAAGGTGTGAACTGGACATACGAGGGCGGATGGGAGAACGGCCATTTGAGCGGAAACGGAAAAACCGTGTGGAGCGACGGCTACGTAATAGAGGGGACCTATAAAAACGACCGTCTCAACGGGACGGGGCGTACATACCAGGACAACGCGCTTGTCTATGAAGGAAACTACAAGGACGACGAGTATGACGGCCAGGGCACGCTGTACGATATGCATGGCAATACGCTCTTTGCGGGAACATTTGAAAACGGGTATCTTGTTGAATCTGCCGCGGACAGGAAGGCAAGGCTGGATACGTTCAAAAAGCAGTGCGTCGCCATGCCGTATAGCGATTTCATGGACGCAGGCAAAACCAAGCAGCTCATCGGCGCGAAAGTCATGATAACCGGTACGATAACCGAGATTTATAAGGAAGATAAGGGCGATGAGGAATATTTCGAATTCTGGATGGCCGCCGACGACGTCGAAAAGAATCTCGTTGGCATCGACTATATCCTGAGCAAAGGGGAGGCAAAGCTAAAGGAAGGCACAAGGGTGACCATGTGGGGCACGTTCGAGGAACTCTACACGTTTACCGATGACGGCAAAAAGTATACCGAACCGTATTTTAACGCCTGGAGCGTGGAAGCGGCGCCTGAACCAACCCCTACTAAAACGCCTGTGAAGACACCCGTAAAAACCGCTGCGCCAACAAAGTCAATCGTCAATACGTGGATCTGCCAGCAGGGGCAATATACCTCGATATACACCTTTAATAAGAACGGCACATACGAAATGTATGCCTATGACAATCAGGGCGATTATTCGGAGGCGGGTAAATATACCGCAAAGAACGGCAACCTGCGTCTTGGCCCTTACCAAAGCGAGTATTATAATCTCAAATACAAGTTTTCAGGGTCGAAGCTCATCCTTACCTATCCCGACGGCGAATCGTTCACCTATGTCGTCTATGAGCCGTAAGGCGGAGAGTTGATACAAACGCTATATAAAGGCGGCAGGGAAAGTTTTTCCCTGCCGCCGATGGCATAATCAGGGTGAAGCCTATACGCAAAAACGGGCGAGCTGTTAAAACTTTTTACAAACATGACACAGTGCTGTCATGTTTGTTCTGCTATCATCCTGGTATAATATGTCATATGGAGGAATGCAATATGGATATAGCAGTTGGTGTCTTTGAAACAGCGGCGCAACCGGTGCTCTCTGTCAGAACCGTGACGCCGGTCGGCAACCTGCCGCAGGAGATCGGGAAGGCGTACGGCGCGATTATGGAGTATCTCGGCGAATGCAAGGCCTATCCTGCGGACATGCCCTTTGTGGCCTACTACAACATGGACATGGAAAGGCTGGATGTGGAGATAGGTTTCCCCGTGGCAAACGCCTTGCCGGGCAAAGATGGGATTACCGCAAGCGAAATCCCTGCAGGGAAGAAAGCGGCCAGCATGTACAAGGGGCCTTACATGGAAATGGCGCCTGCCTATGAAGCGATGACAAAATGGATGGAGGAGAACGGCTACCAGCCTGCCGGAGTGGTGTATGAGTTCTATTACAATTCACCGATGGAAGTTCCCGAAAGCGAATTATTGACAAAGATTGTTTTTTTGCTGAAATGACGTGAGAGGTTCAAGATGGATGATTTGATTCTCGACGGCAGTTGTATGCCCACGCTCGAACAGATAGAGGAATATATCCGGCTTCCTGCGCGAAGACTTTGGCGGCAAATCCATGCTTTTGTTCAGCAGGAGTATGCCGCATCCCCGAAAACGACCTTCAGCAAGTGTTACGGCAAACCGGGTTGGAACGTCAAGTACCAGAAGTCGGGTAAATCGATCTGTACGCTGTACCCCGAAAACGACCGGTTTATTGCCCTTGTGGTAATAACGCCGGATGTTGTCCGCCTGGCCGAGGCCCAGGGTTCCGTATTCGAAACAGAGGTGCAGGAGCTGATAAGGCGGACAAAGCCGTTCAACGGGACGCTGTGGCTTATGATTGCCGTAGAGAACGAAAAAGTGCTGGAGAACGTCAAAACGCTCATACGCATGAAGCAACTCGTCAAACGCAAAAAGGCATAACAGAAAACGCCCGTCTTCTATACAAGGACGGGCGTTATTTGTGCCTTAATATTTTATTCCTTACGGAACGTACTGCTGTTTCATGGAAACGACGGAGCCGTTTTTTATATTTACGTGCATCAGCGGGTCCGAAAGAGCCTTGAACTGGCTGAATGTAATTTTTTTTGTGCTGAGCGGATTGTCAGGGACATAGACGGTGATTGTGCAGCCTGCACGCAGGGGGAAGGTGCGGAGCTTGCTGTTTACGTTGCGGATGTAATAATCGTTGGGGATATAGTAGTTTCCGTTCTCATCCTTCTCCACGACGCTGGAATGGTCGCTCAAGGCCTTCTGTATTGCCTCATCGCCCGTATACATCTCAACATAATCGATCCTGATATAATGGACGCCGTTTGTAGTATACGCGTCGGTGACATAACCCAGTTTGTTCTCGGTAACGCCGGAAGGCGTGGCAGTTTGCGTTGGCGTGGGAGTAAGCGAGGGCGTGGGCTGCGCCGTGGGTGACGGGATTAGCGTTGCCTCAGGCGTGAGCGTTGCAGCAGGGGTTGCCGAAGCTGTGGCTGAAGATGTCGGAGCTGATTGCACGCATGCGCCCAATAGCGCTGCCAGAATAATACATAAAACGAAGACCGGAATCTTTTTAATCATGGCATTGTCCTCCTTGAATAAATATGCACTGTTTGATTGGCGCCGCCTGACAAGGGATTTTCTTTACCTATAATATATCGGATCGTTCAGGATATTTCTCTTCTTTGCTGAAATAAATTATTGTATCATAGCCCGTTCTTTTGATATGGCCTATCCGTAAAATGCAGCAGCCGGACGCATCCGGCTGCGTGGTTGCGCGTTCTGTATACATCTTTTGATGCAAGTATAATGGGAATATTATGCAGGCGCAATAAGCAAATTCAAAATCAGAACCTTTTGCTATCCCGGTTAGAATGGCCCGTTATTGCCGCCGTTCCTTGATTTCGTTTTCAAAACCAGTACCAGGCAAACGGCGGCGCCGGCAAGAAGGATAAAGGCAAAAACCGCTTTTACGGTTTCTGTCTGGTGCGTAACGGCATACCCTTTCTGCGTCACATCCATTTTATTTGCGTGGATGTCGAAATCTCCGCCGTGGTCGGCGCATGCGCGATGGAAAACGCCCGTGACCCTTACGGTGTCGCCGCGCATGTTGTAGCGCCCGGGCGTATCAACGCCCTGCATGTCTTTGGCTTCCACCCAGACGCCTATTGCGTTGCGCCCGTCGGATACGTTGAGCCAGGTATGATCGCCCT
>JBMOLJ010000059.1:0-10388 GCA_049324235.1 Bacillota bacterium | reverse complement strand
GAGCGGCTTTAAAGAGGGAAAAAAATTCGTTCATGTATCGACCGACGAGGTATACGGTTCATTGGGCCTGGACGGTTATTTTACCGAGGAAACGCCTTTAGATCCCCACAGTCCGTATTCGGCGAGCAAGGCGTCGTCCGACATGCTGGTCAAGGCGTATGCGGATACCTATGGCCTCCCGGTTAACATCACGCGATGCTCCAACAACTACGGTCCGTACCAGTTTCCCGAAAAACTCATCCCGCTCATGATCAACAACGCATTGAACGGGAGGGATCTCCCGGTTTACGGCAACGGGCTGAACGTGCGCGACTGGCTCTATGTCGGCGACCACTGCGCCGCGGTCGAGCTTGTAGCCAGGGAAGGGACGCCGGGCGAGATCTATAACATAGGCGGCAATAACGAAAAGCCCAACATCGAAATCGTCCGCATGATCATCGACACGCTGCAGGAGATGCTTCCTAAGGACGATGCGCGCAGGAAATACGTTTCAGAGGACCTTATTACGTTCGTCAGGGACAGGAAAGGGCACGATCTTCGTTACGCCATAGACGCTGAAAAGATCGCCCGCGATCTTGGCTGGAGACCTAAGACCATGTTCTGCGACGGGCTGCGCCGCACAATCGCATGGTATCTTGAAAACGAGACCTGGCTCAAAAACGTTACGAGCGGGGAGTATACGCGCTATTACGAAAAAATGTACGGCGGCAAATAATTCCAGGAGGGAACCATGAAAGGCATTATACTCGCCGGGGGTGCGGGGACGCGGCTGTATCCGGCCACCATTGCGATTTCAAAACAGATCCTGCCCGTTTACGATAAGCCGATGATCTATTATCCGCTGTCGGTGCTGATGCTTGCCCGCATCCGCGAGGTGCTTATCATTTCAACACCCCGTGACATCGGACTGTTTAAGGATTTGTTCGGAGACGGGTCGCAGCTTGGCATGCGGTTCGAATATGCCGTTCAGTCTGAACCCAGGGGCCTTGCGGACGCGTTTATTATCGGCGAATCGTTTATCGGAACGGATTCCGTTGCGCTTATTCTTGGAGACAACATATTCTACGGGCATGGTTTGAGCGGGCTTTTGCAGAAGACCGCGCGCAACGGACACTGCGCGACCATCTTCGGGCTTTACGCCAAAGACCCGTCGCGCTTTGGCGTGGTGGAGTTCGATGAAGCGGGGAATATTGTTTCGCTTGAGGAAAAACCCAAAAAGCCAAAATCGAATTATATTGTACCCGGTCTGTATTTTTATCCGAACGAGGTCGTGGAAATCGCTAGGAGCATTCAGCCGTCGGCCCGAGGCGAGATAGAGATTACCGCCGTGAACAATGAATTTCTCAAACGCGGCAAACTGCATGTCGAGCTTTTGGGCCGCGGCATGGCCTGGCTGGATACGGGCACGCACGAGAGCCTGATGGACGCGAGCAATTTTGTGGCGGCGATACAGAACACCCAGGCGGTGTATGTGGCCTGCATTGAAGAAATCGCCTACCAGAACGGCTATATCGATGCCGAATCCCTGCGTAAAAGGGCGCTGGCGCTCGGGAAAACGGCATATGCCGAATATATATTGCAGATGATCGAAGAGCGTGCGTAGGAGGCAATACATGGGCAGGTTTGTGCTTACCGAAACCGCGATACGCGGTGTGCTCATCATTGATCCGCAGGTTTTCCAAGACGAGCGCGGATTTTTTATGGAATCCTACAATGCCCGGGATTTTAAAGAAGCGGGGCTTGACGTGGCATTCGTTCAGGATAATCATACCAAGTCCGCAAAAGGTGTGCTCCGCGGGCTGCATCTGCAGATACGCCATCCGCAGGGAAAGCTGATGCGTGTGCTCAAAGGGGAGGTCTTTGACGTAGCCGTCGACGCGCGCAAAGATTCTCCAACGTTCGGCAAGTGGACGGGCACGGTTTTGTCCGAGGAAAACAGGCGCCAGATGTATATTGCCCCCGGTCTGGCGCACGGATATCTGGTTCTCTCCGAAGCGGCGGAACTAATATACAAGTGCACCGATTTTTATTATCCCGAGGACGAACGCGGCATCATCTGGAACGATCCTGACATCGGCATAGACTGGCCCGCGGTCGAGGGTAACGGATACCTGTTGTCGAAAAAGGATCTCGGGTGGGGATCGTTTCGGGAATTCATACAACGGAAATGACGATAAGTAAGCCAGTACGGGCGCGTCAAACCTGACTATTACACCTGCAGTTGCCGGTATGGTTCTGGTCCTCACGGTGGCTGCGCTCAACCTTGCCATTGTGGCGGGGCGTGTATGGGCGGATTCGCTTATGTGTTATGCCCAGTTCTGCGGCGGTTTCCTCAAACAGAGTTTGAGAGCTGCATCCCTGAGGATGCAGGCGGTTGGTGAACGCAAAGCCGTTGTCGGTCTGTACGCATTCAACCGTCATGCCTTTACGTTTGAAGTATGCGGCTGCATTACACAGGAAGTCACGGAGGAGTAGGTACTGGGAACTTTAGTGCGTAGCACATAAGGGATTGCTTGTACTTCATGTCCTGTGTTATGTTGTTCATGAGGGATGAGCACTTCCTTTTGGTTCTGTTTGGGTCTGTAACTTAACAATAACCGTTTTGCGCTCATCCTTCATCTTTTTCTCGTGGTTGTCCCATATGTATTGTAGTCCTACAAACAAAACGGGATAAAAATGATGATTGCCTTGAAAAACAGGTTATGATATACTTTTACGGGAAAAAATTCACACTTCCGCTTGATTCCCTGTCTCCTGTCCGGACACGGACCGAGGGGAAACCTAATGTAGCGGAAGGCGGAAAATTAAGGAGGAACCGCATGTCTATTATTTCTATGAAACAGCTGCTGGAAGCAGGCGTTCATTTCGGGCATCAGACCCGCCGTTGGAACCCCAAGATGTCAGAGTACATTTTTACCGAACGCAACGGCATCTACATCATCGATTTGCAGAAAACGGTGCGCATGATCGAGACCGCGTATAATTTCGTACGGGATCTTTCCGTTGAGGGGCAGAGCATCCTTTTTGTGGGTACGAAGAAACAGGCGCAGGAATCCATCGAATCCGAAGCCAAACGCGCCAACATGTTTTATGTCAACCAGCGCTGGTTGGGCGGCATGCTCACAAACTTCAAGACCATCCGCTTGCGCGTAGGGCGCCTGAACCGTTTGGATGCGATGGAGCAAAACGGCGAGTTCGACTCGCTCCCCAAGAAGGAAGTTATCAAGCTGCGCCTGGAGAGAGACAAGCTCGAAAAGAACCTGGGGGGCATCCGCGAGATGCAGCAATTGCCCGGGGCCCTGTTCGTGGTCGATCCGCGCAAGGAACGCATCGCCATTGCGGAAGCGCGCAAGCTGGGGATACCCATTATTGCCATCGTAGACACAAACTGCGACCCGGATGAAGTTGATTATATCATTCCGGGCAACGACGACGCCATCAGGGCGGTAAAACTTATCGCAGGGAAAATGGCGGATGCCGTACTGGAAGGCCGCGAAGGCGCGCAGGCAGAAGAAGCCGATGATGCGGAAGAGGCGGAAGAAGCCTGAGCATGCATTTTTTGAGTAACGGCAGGGAAAATTTCTGTTATAGATTGCAAAGCAACACAGATTCATTGTGATGAACATTTAGGAGGATAACCTTATGGTAACGGCAGCAAGTGTAAAAGAACTGCGCGAAAGAACCGGAGCAGGGATGATGGATTGTAAAAAAGCCCTCGTGGAAGCTGAAGGCGACATGGAAAAAGCCGTGGATATCCTTCGGGAAAAGGGGCTGGCTGCAGTAGCAAAAAAAGCGGGCCGGATTGCCGCCGAAGGCATTGTCGAATCCTATATACACATGGGCGGAAAAATCGGAGTGCTCGTTGAAATAAACTGTGAAACGGACTTTGTTGCAAAGACGGACGAGTTTAAAGAGCTGGCGCGCGACATCGCCATGCAGATCGCAGCGGCCAACCCGCAGGTCGTATCGCGCGAGGAGGTTTTGCAGGCGGATATAGAGAAGGAAAAGGAAATCCTTCGGGCGCAGGCGCTGAACGAAGGTAAGCCCGAGAAGATCGTCGATAAAATGGTCGAAGGCCGGATTGACAAGTACTATAAGGAAGTATGCCTGATGGAACAGCCTTTCGTCAAAAACACGGATATGACCGTAACGGACCTTATAAACGAAAAAACGATGAAGATCGGCGAAAAAATCAGCATCCGCCGTTTTGCGCGTTTTGCTATGGGCGAGGGCCTCGAAAAGCGTGCGGACAACTTTGTGGAAGAGGTTATGGGGCAGACCGGCGGCAAATAAGTGCAAACATTTGAGGGAATACCGTTTTTTACAGGTATTCCCCTATTTTTTTGAAAAACGGGGGACTTGTTATGGAGCGCAAACCGAAATACTCCCGCGTGATACTCAAGATCAGCGGAGAAGCCCTGGCAGGCGAGAGCGGATACGGGTTTGATCAGCAACTAATTACACACGTTGCCGACGAGATTATCGAGCTTGCAAATATGCAGGTTGAGGTCGGCATTGTGGTCGGCGGCGGAAACATCTGGCGCGGACGTGAAGGCGTGGGGATGGACCGCGTGACCGCCGACCACATGGGGATGCTGGCAACGGTGATCAACGCGCTGGCGCTCCAGGACGCGCTGGAGCATAAGGGCGTGCACACGCGCGTGATGACGGCAATAGAGATACGGCAGATCGCAGAAACATATATACGCCGGCGCGCCATACACCATCTGGAAAAGGGCAGGATCGTGATTTTTGCCTGCGGAACCGGAAACCCCTTCTTCTCCACGGATACGACAGCGGCGCTGCGTGCGGCGGAAATCAACGCCGAAGCGATACTGCTTGCCAAGAATGTGGACGGGGTATATGACTGTGACCCGAATAAAAACCCTGATGCCAAGAAATTCGACAGGATCGGCTACAAGGAATTCATTGCGCTGGATCTGGCCGCTATGGATACGACAGCCATTACAATGTGCATGGAAAACAGGATTCCCATTGCCGTGTTCGCACTCTCCAAACCCGGGAATATCAGGCGCGCTGTGATGGGCGAGAACACGGGGACACTGATCGGATGAACTTTGTTGGTTGAAAAAACCGGGGAAGTTATATACAATGTATATGTGAATGAGGGTAAGGAGGTTGTTTTGGTGGAATACGAAGTAATCAGTCAGGCAAAAGAAAAAATGTCAAAAACCATTTCGGTATTATCCAGAGATCTTGCAACGCTCAGGGCAGGACGCGCAACGCCCCAGGCGCTGGACAGGATAATGGTTGATTATTACGGAACACCAACTCCGATTAACCAGGTGGGCAACATATCCTCCCCCGAACCGAGACTATTGATGATTGCGCCCTGGGATGCGTCGATGATATCGGCAATAGAAAAGGCCATCCAAAAATCAGATTTGGGCATAAACCCCGCAAACGACGGCAAGATCATCCGTCTGGTTTTTCCCGAGCTTACGCAGGAACGCCGCAAAGAGCTTGTCAAGGTCGTAAAAAAGAAGGGTGAAGAAGCGAAAATTGCTGCGCGCGCCATACGCCGCGACGCAAACGAACGTCTGAAAAAGGAAAAAAAGGAAAGCATTATTACCGAGGACGACCTCAAGGACTACGAGGCACAGGTACAGGAAGCGACGGATGCCAGTATCAAGGAAATTGACAGGATCATCACATCCAAGGAAAAGGAGATTATGGAAGTTTGACCCGTGAAGCCCCAGATTGCACCGGGTTGTCCGAAAACGAAGCAAAGCAAAGGCTGTTTGCAGCCGGCTACAGCGTTTGCGTGCGCTACTACGAGGGATTTCGCAGGTTAAATGGTGCAGACGGTTTCTGTGTTGTATGCCAGCGGGAATCAAAAGATGCTCAGGACAGGCCCGCAATTGAATTGACAGTGTGTAATTTCAAAAGAGGCATCGCAGAGATTTAATCGAATGATTGCTGTCCAAGACTGCAACGGTCTTGGACAATTTGTTAATACCGTATTAAAGGAGAACGGCGTTGAGCATTGTGGAGCGTATCAAGCGGCCGTCCGGAAGGGCGGCTCAAATTGACGTATCGCGTTTGGACTTTAGCAGGCTGCCGCGGCATGTTGCCATTATCATGGACGGCAACGGCAGATGGGCGCAAAAAAGGGGGTTGCCCCGGTCTCTGGGACACCGTGAAGGCGTAAAGACCGTGCACAAGATCGTCCGCATCGCATCTGATCTGGGAGTGGAAGCACTCACGCTGTACGCCTTTTCCACGGAAAACTGGAAAAAGCGGCCGGAAAAAGAAGTGGGCATACTCATGGATCTTCTGGTCGAGTTTTTGACCAACGAGCTTGAAGAACTCCATAACAACGGCGCAAAGCTGAATATCCTCGGTGATTATGAGCGTTTGCCGGAGCGTGTGGTACAGGCGGTCAGGGCCGCTGTAATAAAAACACAGGCTAACCAGGGACTCCTTGTAAATATCGCGCTCAACTATGGCGGCCGGAGCGAACTGGTCCGTGCGGTGAAAACAATAGCGGCGCAAGTAAAAGAAGGGAAAATTCAAATAGATGATATAAACGAAGAAACGCTATCGCAGGCCCTATACACAAAAGGAATTGCGGACCCTGACCTGGTCGTCAGGACCAGCGGCGAAGAACGCCTGAGCAATTTCCTGCTCTATCAGGCGGCGTACGCTGAACTCTATTTTACGCCCTTGCACTGGCCCGACTTTTCGGAACAGGATTTCGTGGATATGCTGGTGGAGTACCAATCGCGCAACAGGCGCTTTGGCGGCTTGTAAACGCAGAAAACGGAGGAAGGGTAACTTGATCGTAACGCGCATCATCGTCGGGATTTTAGCTGCGTTGTTGTTGCTGTTCTCGTTGTTTTTCAGCAAGTGGACCTTTTATCTCGTTCTTGCCGGCGCTTCGTTTTTATCTTTATGGGAGATCTATGCAGCCCTCAAACGCGCGGGTTTTCATCCGCTGCGATGGACAGGGCTGGTATTCTCGCTTTTGTTTATTCCGGTCGGATATTTGGGTGGCATGGACTGCGTAATAGCCCTGTATGCCATGCTCGGGTTTGCGTCAATGGCGCACCGCCTGTTTCACCCGGAATGTACGCTCCAGGATATCTTTTCTTCCATTTTTTCTTTGTTTTATACGGGCCTGCCCTTTATCATGATTTTTTTTACCGTGCGCCTCCAGCCCGAAGCCTATGGCTTTATAGCGGTGCTCACAGCCGTTGCCTGTCCCCTTAATTCGGACATTTTCGCGTTTTTTACGGGTACGGTACTGGGGCGCGCCAAGCTGTCTCCCGAAATCAGCCCGAACAAAACGATTGAGGGGAGCGCGGGCGGCGTGGTGGGCAGCATTACGGCGGGAATTGTACTCTGGCTGTGGGTCCAGAAGATCTGGGGATTGTCTATCGGTGTGGAACATTTTATTATTTTAGGCATCCTATGTTCTGTAACGGCTCAAATGGGGGACCTTATCGCGTCTTCCATCAAACGCATGGCGGGCATTAAGGATTTTGGCAACCTTCTTCCGGGACACGGCGGTATGCTGGACAGGATCGACAGCATATTGTTTACGGTACCGGTCGTGTTCATCTACTATAAATACATTATTATGGGATAAAAGAGGTATGGTATGAACCGGATCGCTCTATTGGGAAGTACAGGGTCGGTAGGAACCCAGGCGCTGCAGGTAATTGACAGGCATCCCGGGGAATTCCGCGTCGTGGCGCTGACGGCGCACTCAAACGCGGAGCTTCTGATCGAACAGGCGCATAAATATAAGCCGCTATTTACAGGTTTAGTTGCGGCAAAAGACGAAAAGGCAATAAAAGCGCAATTGCCGCCCGGTACTACGTTCTGCGCCGGCGAACAGTGCCTTATCGAGGCAGCCGCCCTTGCCCAGGCCGATACGGTACTTATTGCCACCGTCGGCTTCTCGGGGCTGCCGCCGCTGATGCAGAGCATTAAAACAACGAAGCGCATCGCGCTTGCCAACAAGGAATCCATCGTTTGCGGCGGGGATATCGTCATGTCGGCGCTTGCGGAGTACAACCAGCGCATCTACCCGATTGACAGCGAACATTCCGCAATATTCCAGTGCATGGAAGCGCTCCACGACGCAAAAGGGCTCTCCCGCATTATCCTCACGGCCTCCGGCGGACCGTTCCGTGATACGCCAACAGACGAGCTTGCGGCCATAACGCCCGAACAGGCCGTGCGCCATCCGAGCTGGATCATGGGTAAAAAGATATCCGTGGATTCAGCCACGTTGATGAATAAGGGCTTTGAGGTGATCGAAGCGCACTGGCTGTTTAACGCTCCGGTGGATGCAATAGATGTGGTCGTTCACCCGCAGAGCATCGTCCACTCGCTCATTGAGCTGACCGACGGCTCCGTACTGGCCCAGTTGGGCGTGCCCGACATGCGCGTGGCCATACAATACGCGCTCAGCCACCCGCACCGCTATCCGAGCGATGTAGGCAGGCTGGATCTGGCCAAACTCAGGAGCCTGCATTTTGAGGAACCGAAACGGGAGAAATTCCCGTGCCTCAACCTCGCATATAAAGCGCTTGAAGCGGGCGGCACGATGCCTGCCGTGCTCAATGCTGCAAACGAGATAGCTGTAGAACTGTTCCTGAACAAACGCATAAAGTTTACGGATATACCGGTTTTAATTGAATATGCTATGTCTAAAGCGCAAAATATTTCCTCGCCGTCGCTCGAGGACATTTATCAGACCGATGCGTGGACGCGCGCGTATTTGACCGCACAGTATGCTGCGGTCGTGCAAAACGGAAAGGGATAATCATTTTATGTTTCAAACTGTATGGTCAATAGTAGTCGCTCTCCTGATTCTCGGCGTGATGGTCATGGTGCACGAGCTTGGCCATTTTCTCACTGCGCGCAAGCTGGGTTTAAAGGTGCGCGAATTCGGTATCGGTATGGGCCCCAAGATCAGGAAGTGGGAGCGCAACGGCGTTCTGTATTCCCTTCGCATCCTGCCTGTCGGCGGTTTCGTGAATTTTTACGGCGAAGATGAGGATATTGACGATCCCCGGGCCTTCAACAGGCAAAAGCCGTGGAAACGCCTGCTCACTATTTTTGCGGGGCCCGCGGCGAACATTGTTTTTGCTTTCATTGTCACAATAGGCCTGCTCGTAGCGGTGGGCGAGGCTGTTCCACAGATCGCAACAATCGTTCCAGGGTCTTCGGCAGAGGCAGCCGGCCTTCAGGTCGGAGACCGTGTGGTGCGCGTGGAAGGTCATCATGTCAACTTCGCAACCGAAGCCTATCTGCACATCACGGAAAGCATCGAGAACGGTACGGTGTCGCTGACCGTGCAGCGCGGGAACGATCTGATAACGTATGATAACTTGGAGTATAAATGGGATTCCGAAAAGAAAGGCAAGATCGTCGGGGTCAAATTCGACCCGACACCGCAGAGATTCGGTTTTTTTGAGGCTATCGGCCTGTCCTTTTCCTGGATTGTATTCGTCATCCGGGAGATGCTCGCGGTAATCGGCGGCCTGTTTACCGGCGCGCAGAGCACGCAGGCGTTGGTAGGGCCGGTCGGCACAATATCCCTCATTGGCCAAAGTGCACAGATGGGCCTGTACGAACTGCTCCAGCTCACGGTGCTGCTCTCAGTCAACCTGGGGATCGTGAACCTCATTCCGTTCCCTGCGCTGGACGGGTCGCGCATGGTTTTTACCGCCGTTGAAAAGATTCGCGGCAAGCCGATCTCTCCTGAAAAGGAGGGCATGGTGCATTTTGTCGGCCTGATTTTGCTGTTGGGCCTGATGCTGTTGTTTACCTATCAGGATATCGCCAGAATCATCAGCGGCAAAGGGGTGGGCGGATGACGCTGCGCGAGGGTACGCGGCGCGTCAGCGCCGGAGGCGTGCCGATTGGCGGCGGGGCGCCGGTAACCGTACAGTCCATGACAAACACGCCTACGGCCGATGTGGGAAAAACTCTTGTCCAGATCCGCGCGCTGGAGCTTGCGGGCTGCGAAATCGTGCGCTTCGCCGTGCCCGACGCGGACGCGGCGGCAGCCGTTAAAGAGATCCGCCGCGGTACAAGCCTGCCGCTGGTGGCTGATATACACTTCGATTACCGTCTGGCGATGACGGCAATGGAAAACGGCGCGGACAAGGTCCGCATCAATCCGGGCAATATCGGTTCGGCTGCAAAGGTAAAAGAACTCGTTGCCTGCGCAAAGCACTACGGCCTGCCCATACGCATCGGCGTAAACGGCGGTTCGCTCCCGAAGCACATCCTGGAAAGATACGGCGGCCCGAGCGCCGATGGCCTTGTAGATGCGGCGCTGGAGCATGTTGCGATATTGGAAGCATGCGCATTTTATGATATAATTATCTCCATGAAAGCATCAAACG
>JBMOLJ010000058.1:0-10953 GCA_049324235.1 Bacillota bacterium | reverse complement strand
GCGGGGGGTACTCTCCCCGATATCATTTGAGACAAGGAACGCAAAATCAAGCAAAGCGGTATATCCTTTAACAGAGGCTCCAATGTATGTGCGCACATGTATATGTGTGTCGGCCGAGGAATTTGATGAAAGACGTCCATTCAAAAACTTGAAGTTTTACGCAAAAAAAGACGAATGGCCGAGAAAATAAAACAAACCTCCATTAGCAATAAAGCTAACCGAGGCTCTCTTTTCTCAGCCTAACCGTCTAACTACTAAAAAGTATATTATCCTGTTAACAAATTATGCTGAATAAATTGTGTACATAAATTATAAGAGGAACGTATGGAAAATGCAACTGTTTTTCTTAATATAAATATAATAATATCATTATCCGACGGTAATTCAAAAATCCTCCGGGAAAACCCGAAGAGCCAACGTAAGTTGGCTCCTGTCCTTCAAAAGTTCAACATCTCAATTACATGCCAATAAACATATTTCTGCTCAAGAGGCTCCAGTTTTCTCCTCTAAAACCAGACATTCCCTCTAAGCTAACAAAACATGGGAGCACTATGTACATGACGCCGGACATAGCATTAACCCGAAATGTCATAACGTATTTCATCCCCGAATTGCCGGCAGGCGTTATCATTGCCATATTGAGGCGTATTGCGTTCTCGCTGAACTGCGGTATCAACCGCCATCCTAAAATAACGCCTTCAGGCTTTCGGCATACGGCGCGCGGGCGATCCCTTTCTCAGTCGCAATCGCGGTGATGTTTTCCCACGGCGTCACGTCGAAGGCCGGATTGAATACCTTGATGTCCCGGGGCGCTGTCCAAATCCCGTCTTTGCAAATGATTTCATCGCGCTCCCGCTCCTCGATGGGTATATCGCTTCCCGTAGGGCATGCCATGTCTATGGTGGGAGTTGGGGCGGCGATATACATCGGGATACCGAAGTGCCGGGCCAGTATGGACAGGCCGAGCGTGCCGATCTTGTTGGCTGTGTCCCCGTTTGCGGCGACCCTGTCGCACCCGACGATGACGGCGTCGATAATGCCTTTGGACATCACCGTTGCGGCCATGCTGTCGCAGATGAGCGTCACATCGATTCCGTTTTTTAGCAGTTCGTACGCGGTCAGGCGTGACCCCTGCAAAAGCGGCCGCGTTTCATCGGCGTATACCCGGATGTTCATACCGCGTTCCTTTGCCAGATAAACGGGCGACAAAGCCGTTCCGTAGCCTGCGGTCGCGAGGATGCCCGCATTGCAGTGCGTCAGAACCGTGTCTCCGTCACGCAGCAAACCGAGCAGATTTTCCCCAATCGCGCGATTGATCGCCACATCCTCCTGTTCGATCAGGCGCGCCTCATTTTCCAGCGCATCGATGATCTCGGGCACGGGGCGGCCTTTCAAGCCCGCGGCCACCGCGGTCATGCGTTCGATTGCCCAGAAAAGGTTCACCGCCGTGGGCCGGGAAGCGGCGATATACTCCGCATCTTTTTGGAGCGCGGCCATAAACGCGTCATAGTCTGACGCAGGCGCGGCGTGGGCGGCCAGCACCAGGCCGTATGCAGCACATATGCCGATTGCGGGCGCGCCCCTGACCTGCAATGTCCGTATTGCGTCAAAAATATCCTCCACGGTTTCTATTGTGCGGTACGCCGTCTGGGCCGGAAGCAGCGTCTGGTCCAGTATCTTGAGTTTTTTGTCCGAATATTCGAGTGCCCGTACTTCATCCATGTGAACGACCTCGTTTTTGCTTTTCAATCAGTTTCCCCAGTAGCTGCAAGCTACCCTCTCTTATAACCGAAAGCTTTTTCATCATCGGTTCTTCTCAGCATTTTCATGCCAGCCTACCTGCATTTTAAAACATAACGCGCATCAGCACAAGGCCAACCCCGCTTTCAGATACGGGTTGAATGCGGGGTTGGCTTTGTGCAGGGACCAGCTTCCCGAAAGGGGAAGTCCTCTTTTGTTTTATAGCCGGTGATGTTCAGGCGCAGTTACGTATGTGCTGCCCCACTTTTTTGTCTTCGTTTTTAATGTGCGTAACAAGCCAGTTGATGAGCGTTGTTCCAACGAGCGTCTGCGTTACGGCTGTAAACCCGTTTTTCCTGATATCATCCATAATCCCATGCACGGTTTTGATGAAATCCTCGTGAATCTTTTTATGCTGCTGGTATTGCGGATACCTGTATTCCAATTGCAGCGCTTCCTCATCCTGAAAATGCGTTACAACATAGGCCTCCAGAAATTTGAGGACCTTTAATACCTCCTGGTTGGCGGTGGAGGTTTCCACCGCATCAAAAAAAGCATTGACGCGCATGATGAGTTGTTTATGCTGGGCGTCAATTTTGGTTACGCCAACTGAAAGATCGTTTGTCCATTCCATGTGATCACTCCGGTTATTCAGATTTTGAGATGCATAGAGTATTTCGGTCAAAAAGCCCGCAAAATTAAGTGCCCGCGCCGGCCGGTTCCGGCAAACGAAAAAGCGGTTGATTCATGCCGCGGGCAATAATTTAACCCCGTCCGGTGCTCAGACGGGGTTTTTGTAAATGGGATGCGAATAAATAAATTAGGGCAAATGATACCTAAGGGTTTTCCTTGGTTACCTTAAAATTGCGCTTGGGTTCGATGCGTTAAACAGATCGTCTTCGTTTTTCAACTGAATCAATTTAACCAGTCCATCTATATTATTCCTTTTTACTCCACGGCGCCTTATTGTGTTTAACGAATAACCAAGTTTCCGGTTAGCCTTTCTTAAAACGAATTTATCATCCGAGACGCTGATTATTCTGTATTCTCCGGCTTTGACCAGTTCATCAACAATAAAGCTGAATACAAGCGTTTATACAACATTTCTGGCGTTTGGCGGGGAAGCGGCGCATATTTTGTCCGGTTATGCAGCGTTATTATCCCCCGATAACATTGCTGGCCGCTAAGATACGCAGACCAAAATCCGGCCGCACCTGATTAGCCTCCCCGACCATGTTTTCTACCGTGCATACCTGTTTTTTGCGTTTAATTTTTGCCTTATTTATTGATATATAAAAACATACGATTGCATTTATGCTGACAACCAGAGCGCCTAAGAGAGATGTGGTGGCATAATGGACATCGATCCAACAAAGTCAAAAATACTCATAGTGGACGATAGCCCGACAAACGTCCTGCTCCTTGAGAAGCTACTGCGCATAAACCATTACGAAAATTTCCGGTCGCTTACCGATTCGAGGAAAGTGCTTAAAACCTATATTTCCTACAGGCCCGACCTTATATTGCTTGATTTAAGGATGCCTTTCCTGGATGGCCTTCAGGTTTTGGAGCAGCTTCGGGCTATGGCGGATAAAGATGATACGGAGTATATTTCGGTTATCGTCATTACCGCGCAAAACGATCAGGACACGCGGCTTAGGGCGCTGGAACTCGGGGCGAAGGACTATATTGAAAAGCCCTTCAACCATACCGAAGTAATCATGCGTATCCGCAACCTGCTGGAGATCCGCCTTCTGCATAATCAAATCAAAGAAAACAACATGTTCCTGGTAGAAAAAGTAAGGGACCGAACGGAAAAATTTTATTTGCTCCAGACCGAACTAATAGACAGGCTTTTGCGCGCCGCGGAGTTCAGGGACTATAACTCGGGAGGGCATATTACGCGTATCGGCCTGTATGCCCGCGAGCTCGCAAGAGCACTCGGGCTTGGGTACGTACAGTGCGAACTGATCAAACAGGCCAGCATGATGCACGATATCGGCAAGATCGGGATACCGGATGATATTTTGCTCAAGCCCGGAAAACTCACCGCAGATGAGTGGGAAATCATGAAGGCGCATACCGTCAAAGGGGCCGAGATACTCAAGGGCAGCGCATCGGAGGTCATCAACATGGCTGAAGAGATAGCCCTGACGCATCATGAAAAATGGGACGGTACCGGTTATCCTTTGGGCCTGAAAGCGGAGAAGATACCGCTTACAGGGAGAATAACGGCGGTTGTAGACGTATTCGACGCGCTGCTGTCCAAGCGGCCGTATAAAGAGGCGTGGGGGATAGAAGAAGTTGTGAAGGAGATAAAGCTTGGGAGCGGAACGCATTTCGATCCCGAAGCTGCCCAAATGTTCCTTAAAAACCTGCCTACGTTTATAGAGATTAAAGAGCAAATCAACGATTAACGGTGGGGGCGTCCATGGACACAAAGAAAAAAGGGCCTGTTCCCTTAATGAAATGGATTTGGCAGTCCTATCTGAGAACCGCTTTGATCCCCTTGGTAGTAGTTGAACTGGTTTTCATAGGGATTTATTTTACTGCCAGCAACTGGATGCAAAAGGAAATGACGGGGAGCCTGAAGACCCAGGTGGACGATGAGCTGAGCCAGATTGCCGGACTGGAAGCCAACAACATCCAGCAGCAGCTTTGCGGGGTGAGCGACGCGACGGAGCTGTTTGCAAAACAGATAAAGGTTGCCCTCAACACGCCGGCGGGGTTGAGCGGTGAAGATAAAAAAAGGCTTGCCTATTCGACCGGCGGAGCCTATTATACGGTTTCGGACACAAAAGAAGGGAGCGCAGCCGTTTTTTACAGCGGGATCGTTCCCGTGGGCGAAACGCAGAGGGCAAAGGTTGCCCGTGTCCTGCAGGCGCAGGAGCTGATAAAGAACATACAGCAATCCCATTCGCTTGCGGCTTCGGTGTACCTCAATACGTTTGACTCGCTGAACGTAATCTATCCCTATTTTGACGTCATATCACAGTACCCCACCCATATGGACATACCGGCGTACAATTTCTATTATGAGGCCGATGCAAAGCATAATCCGCAGAAGAAACCCGTCTGGACGGATGTGTATCTCGATCCGGCGGGACACGGATGGATGGCTTCGTCGATCGCGCCTGTGTATAACGGGGATTTTTTGGAGGGCGTGGTCGGCATTGACGTAACCGTGAGCAATATTACGGGGCAGCTTCTGAATATGGACATACCCTGGGGTGGGTACGGGATACTCCTGAGCAATGACGGAACCATACTCGCGCTGCCCGAAGAAGGAGAAAAGGACTGGGGATTGACCGAGCTGACGGACCATCACTACGATGAAGCGATAAAGCAGGATACATTCAAACCCGATCAGTTTAATTTGTATAAGATGAAAGACCTCAGCGGCTTTGCCGGAAAACTTCAGGAAAACCCGAGCGGTCTTTCGACGGTTATGATCAATAACGACCCCAAGGTGGTTTCATGGCAGACGATAGGCGAAACCGGATGGAAATACCTGGTCATCGTGCCCGAAAGCAACATCTACGCAAAAGTCAACGACATGAGCGCAAATCTCTTTTATATCGGGCTGACGATGATAGGCGGCCTGATCGTGTTCTACTGCGTTTTCTTCTACGTGCTGTATAAAAGGTCGCGTAGAATGAGCCTGAACATATCCAAGCCGCTGGTGGAGATCAACAACATGGTCGAAAGAATCGGAAACGGGAATTATTATCAGGACGAACCGGACCTTCAGGTGAAAGAATTGAAGGACACAGCCGTGCTTCTGACGAAAATGGGCAGGCAGCTTGGCATAGCCAACGAAAATCTTCTGGAAACCCGGGACGCGCTGGAAAAGAGGGAGGCGTATCTGCAGGCCCTCGTCAATTCTGTGGATGACGTGATCTGTGAAGTGGACGGGAACGGCGTCTGCAGCAATGTGCGGGCAAAAGAGCCGTGTAATCTGGCCATTAAATATAAGAAAGGCGAAAAACAGAATATCAGGGAAATCTTCGACGAGAATTCCGCGGCCTACCTCGATAAGATTAAAAAAGTGATCGAAACCGGAGAGCCTGAGACGATTGAATACAGGTGTGAGACCATCAAGGGAATCAGATGGTTCCAGGCGCGCATGGGACTGGTCGACAACGGCTCAGACACCGTTGTGGTTTCGGCCCGCGATATCACCGAGAGAAAAGAGATGGAACAGTCGCTCATCATCGCCAAGGATGAAGCGGAAAAAGCGAGCCAGGCCAAATCACAGTTTTTGTCAAGCATGAGCCACGAGTTAAGAACGCCGCTCAATGCCGTGCTCGGTTTCGCCCAGATACTGGAGATGGATTCAGCCGCGCCTTTGGACGAATCCCAGAAAGAGAGCGTCGGAGAAATAAAGAAAGCCGGCAATCATTTGCTGGAGCTAATCAACGAGGTTCTGGACCTTTCAAAGATCGAATCGGGGGAGATGAAAATTTCGATTGAACCCGTCCGTATCGATTTGATCATGGAGGAAACCCTGGCACTGGTAAAGCCGATTGCCGAAAAATACGGAATAACGGTCGAAACCCATCCGTGTACAGACGATAATTACGTTTTGGCGGACAATCTGCGCATAAAGCAGGTTCTGATAAACCTTTTGAGCAATGCCGTCAAATACAATAAGGAGAACGGCAGGGTATTCTATGCCTGCGAAAAGGCGGGCGGCAATATACGCTTCTATGTTGAGGATACGGGCAAAGGCATTCCCAAAGAGGAGATCGAGGCAATATTTGAACCGTTCCACAGGCTGGACGCCACGAGAAGCGTTGAAGAAGGCACGGGCATAGGTCTTACGCTCGTAAAGCAGCTCATGCAGCTCATGGGAGGACGAATAGGCGTGGAGAGCGAAGAGGGCAGGGGCAGCCGTTTCTGGATTGAACTCCCGTTTGCCGGACAGGTTCCGGTACATATCGGAGGGGAGCATAAAAAACGGGTCAAACCGGATCAGGATGGCGCCGGCCGGAAGAAGGTGCTGTATATCGAGGATAACAGAGCGAACCTGATGCTGGTAGAACGCATTCTGGAGCACGTTGACGGAATCAGCGTCATTCCGGCCGCGTCGGGAGAAGTCGGCATAGAACTGGCAAGGGCGCATTGCCCCGACCTGATTCTTCTGGATATCAACCTGCCGGTTATAGACGGTTTCAAGGTGCTTGAAAGGCTCCGGCTATACGAAGAAACAAAAGGGATACCGGTTATTGCCATCAGCGCGAGCGCAATGGAAAAAGATATCCGGCGCGGCATGGCAAAGGGTTTTGCTGATTATATCACAAAACCGATCAACGTCCCCGATTTCATCGATAAGATCAACAGGCACCTCTTCGCTGACGATTGAGCCGAACACATGGAGCTATCAAAGGTTCTCTATTTTACGATTACTTTTCCCGTCATAGAGGGATGGAGGGTGCATTTATAATCAAATATTCCCGTATCATGGAAGGTAAAGTTATATTCTGCCCCGTTATTCAGAATTCCGCTGTCAAAAGATTTCCCTGTAACGGTATGGTTTATAGAATCCTTATTTATCCAGGTAACGGTTTCACCTTTATTTCATGGTTATTTCCGCGGGCTGGAATTGAAAGTCCTGTATAATGACCATGTCTTTATCGTGCGTGGCCTGAACCTGATTATTCGATGCGCATCCGGCAAGAACAATAAGCATCAGCAAGGGGAGAAACAGTTTTTTCATACGAATACCTCCTTCATTTTGCACGGATCAATCATTGTACCAGCCATCATGATACTATAGTGCAAACAGCCCCCAAATCAGGGAACAGGAAGGATTTTTTTTGCTACTGCAATCTGGAATATGATCAAAAGAAACAAAAGTATGCCGAGCCATAAGTGGAGCGGTAAACTAAAAACAACCGGAATTCTCATGATTTTGACACACCCCTTGTTATCTCTTGTATTTAAGATTGTCCAGCATGTTGTCCGGGGCGGTATCTTCGATGAAATAATTGAAGGTATAAAATGTTACGAACACTCTTGAAAAGGTTTTTTCAATGGGCGCTATGCAAAGATTGTGTTGTAATAACGCGCAAATCGGCCGTATGCACCGGCGTTATTTCTTGCTGCTCCAGCGGGTCTCATAGAGCGTGTATCTTTCGCTGAACAATTCCGCTTCACCGACCTCAACAAACCCTTCGTTTTTATAATACCTGCACAAGCCTTCAATGTTGCTGCTGCAATCGAGCCGGAGTATGTATATGCCGTTTTTGGAGAGGATCTGCTTTATTTGTTCTATCAGCCAGTGCCCCAGCCCCATGCCATGCAGGCCTCTTTTTACGGTGAAGGAATGCAGGTATCCCGCCCTTTCCCGCCTTAATCCCCAGAAAAGCGTATCCTCGTACTGCAGGCGGAACATCCCGCAAAGGTTGTTGTTGATATGGAAAAAATAGAACTGCGACTGCATCAGGCCTTTTTTAACCCACTCGATAAAGCTGTCCGGGGGATTCTGCCAGTCCTGCCAGTAATCGATGCCTTCGCTTTTCAGCCATTGCGAGGCTTCCTTCAACAGACCGAGCGCCTGGGGAAGCTCATCATAACGTGCAGTCCTTATGCTAAAAGCCATTTTCATCGGGAAAAACGTAATCCCGTTGGTTGTCGTCCGGTCTCCGGCGGCTTCGAACCCCAATTTGCGGTAAACGTCAACCGCATAAGCGGATGCGTTTACCGTAATCTCCGTGAGTCCGGGGTTTTTGAAAATGCAACGTTTGAGCGCCTTTACGAAAAGGTTTCTGGCGATTTGCTTGCCATGGTAGGCTTTATCCACAAAAAGGAGGCTGATATGCGCATAACCGCTTACGGCTATTACGCCGACAAGCTCGTCGGCCTCGCAGCAGCCGATTATGAACAGCGTACCGTTTTGCAGAGCGTTTTCAAGATTCTCCGGCCGGATGTATTCTTTGAACGTTTCAATGCCTTCCTGTGCGTACTCCGGTGCAACAAATTCCGAAAAAACCCTTCGGACAAGACTTGTTACCGACTGAACTTCATCTGTTGTAATGTCCCTGTATTGCATACCGGTTTCATCCTTCAGGCAGCATTCTTCATATTCATACTACCATAACCATAAAATGAAATCTATCTGTGATCTTTGGAAACTGTGGACTGATACAATATTTGTTTTACGAAACAATAAAAACAGCGGATTGCATTTTATGCGGCACCTGTGTGGCAGAAGGAAGCGCTGAGATTTGGACTTGAGTGCAATCAGAATCAGATGTTAATGCCATTGGTATACGATTTTAAAGGATCAAAGGAGGGTACGCTAGCATCATTTACAGGTTACTTCAGCCATACGTGCGCGCTAGATAATCTTCAAGCGCCGCAATCACCAGACGTCCCCAAGAATTGAAATCCGTGTGTAACCGCACATAATTCTCGAAAGACGGCTCTTGAGGAGCATCGGTCAATAAGGCATTGTTCATTGATGCCGGGCTGTTTTGAAAGAATGCACGGAGCGTAGGGAACCCGGAGTGCTTTTGGATAAAGCCATCACTGATCAAATCGCTTATATTCAAGGGTGGTCCAGCATGAAGTATCACCTTCCCCCCCAATGAAAAATACGGACAGCACCCTCCTAAACCCTCTAATAGTGAATGATAGCAAAGAATACAAATAATGTACAGATTATTCACGGATAGCGTATATGGAAACCTGAAAAACGTCCTTGATGCGACGTATTATAAATGAATGTAGGTAAACAGCCGTTTTTTCACGCCCTGCAATAGAGTTTACAGGGCGTGAAAAATATATTCCAAACGGGCTATTTAACCCTTCTGTCAAAATACGGGCTTTTCCCAAGAGCGCAAATGGGTATTCCGATAGCGATTCTGACGCTTTCGTCCATCAGTCCGAGGGAGAGGGCAGCCCTTCCCGCAGTGTAGAGTATGCGGTTGTCCGCCCGGTTGTCGGCCGCGATAGCGGCTGCCGAGCCAAGCGCGATGCCGAGGTCAATGTTGTCGTATACGCAGATGCCCTCATTTTTTGCGCATTCGGCACAGTTCACAAACCCGCAGTACCCGCAGAACTTCACGCCGCGCTGGGCATAAACCGATCCGATCATGACCAGTGCGGTGCTGACGCGCACGTTTTGCGCGTCTCTGGAAAAAAGGGCCGATACGCCGTGCTGCTCGCCGATCCTGTCCATCTCGTCGGCTATGCGCATAAGGTCGTCGCCGGTGATAACGCACGTATGAATGTGATCGTGTCCCCGGGCTTTCGGCGCGGTGCGCGCCGCTACGCACATTTTGTTGGCAATATCAAGCAAAGCATGGGTTTCCGCTGTTTTTGAGTCATAAATCATGTTATCTCACCTCATGTTTGGAATTATACAATAGCATCCGTTTCGGGGACGATTTCGTCTTCGGAGGGCAGGTTTTAATGCGCTCAGGGTAGCTCCCCCGCTTATGCTGCATTGTATAATAATAACACATTTTTTTATGTTGATACTGTCTATTTAAGCCGAATACGCATGGGGAGCAGGGCATTATTTTTCCGTTTGCACGGGTGAATATGTAGAGAATGGGGGGGAATGCGCCTTTTCGCTTGATATTTTGTAAATACAGAAACGCTGCCTCTTCATGAAGCAGCATTTCTGTATCAGGCACAGGGGAATCCCTTATCCGGCCCTTCCGTTTTGTACTACGCGTTGTATCCTGCCAGGAATCCGCTGCGGATATTGCTGCGTATCTTACCGATCTGCATGGAATCGCCCGCACGTTTTACATTGATGCCGCGCTCTTCCAGGGCCTGGGCAAGCTCTATTCCTACCGGCCGCTGGCCGGTGGACACCACGACCAGATCCGCATCCGCCCGGCACGCCTTACCTTCTTTATCGATATATTCCACGCCCGCTTCGGTGACCTTCTGTACGGTTGCGAGCGTCTGGATGTTGACGCCGCCCTGCTTCATGATCTCGAGGTCGCGTGTGCGGTGGGTCCCTTCCTGGCCGCCGGAAACCTTATCGAGCATTTCGAGTATGGTTATCATGTTCTGGTATTGCAGCAGATACAAAGCCGTCTCACATCCGACATTCCCGCCGCCGATGATCACGATGCGCTTTCCTTTGGGCGCGGCGTATGCGCCGCTGAGGATATCCCACGATTCCACCGCGTGCTTGATGCCCGGTATCGGCGGCGCCGCCGGAAGGGATCCGGTAGCGAGTATGACGGTATC
>JBMOLJ010000057.1:0-11175 GCA_049324235.1 Bacillota bacterium | reverse complement strand
GTGGCCGATGAGGAAACCGGCCTGACGACGCTTGAGGGCGTATACGCCGGCGGCGACGCCGTGACCGGCGCCGCCACCGTCATCCTCGCCATGGGCGCGGGGAAAAGCGCCGCAAAGGCGATTGATGAATATATGCATAAATATTAAAAACCACTACCTCCATAAATAACAATAAAACCACACCATCCCAAAGGCCCCATTTTCATGGGGCCTTTGGGATGGTCTCTGCCTGTTTGCAATTATGCACCGTATTAATAATCCATTTGTTTACCATCACCGTCTATATTTCCCGAAAAAGTTGCTTTAATACTGTATCCAGCCTCCTTATACTTTAACCAAGGGTTGATAATATTTTAACATAATTCATGGTTTTGTACCCGAAAGGAGAATGGTCATGCAAGACACCCTACAGTCCGCGGCGGTGGACAGGATACTTGAGCAGAACGGAAATAGGCCCTCAGCAATCATCTCGATTCTGCGTGACATCCAGAATGAATACCGCTATCTGCCGCGGGAGATCTTTCCCTATGTCGCCAAAAAACTCAGGATGAGCGAAGCGACCGTATACAGCGTCGCTACCTTTTATGAAAACTTCTCACTGGAGCCCAAGGGAAAACACATCATCAAGGTTTGCGACGGCACGGCCTGCCACGTCCGCAAATCCATCCCCATCCTCCAGGCGCTCCGCAAGGAACTTTCCCTGTCCGAAACAAAGCACACGACGGACGACATGCTCTTCACCGTGGAAACGGTAGCCTGCCTTGGCGCCTGCGGACTTTCCCCCGTCATTACCATCGACAACAAGGTCTACGGCTCTATGACGCCCGAAAAAGCGGTGGAACTGATTGCAGAACTGAGAAAGGATGAAGGCCAATGATCACCAGCAGGAAAGAGCTTATCCAATACAGAGAATCCTGTAAAAAAGCATTTGAAAGCCAAAAGAAGAAAATATTGGTCTGCTCCGAGACCGGCTGCGTCGCGGTCGGGGCGCTGGAAATCTTCGACACGCTCAAGAAAGTCCTTGACAAAAAAGGCGTCGACTGTGCGCTGGAAATGGGAGCAGAGCTTCATGAGCATTCGGTCGGCGTTAAAAAATGCGGATGCCTCGGTTTCTGCGAGCTTGGGCCGCTGGTGCGCATCGAACCTCAGGGCTGGCTGTATATCCGTGTAAAACCAGAAGACTGCGAGGAAATCGTGGAAAAAACGATCGTACAGGGGGAACTCGTCGAGCGGTTGGCTTATCAAAGGAATGAAAAAACGTATCCGAAACAGGAGGAAATTCCCTTTTATCATAAACAGACCAGGCTCGTGCGCAGCAACTGCGGCCATACGGATTCGCTTTCCATACAGGACTACATTGCCAAAGGCGGATATGCCGCAACGGAAAAGGCGCTTTTTGACATGACCCCCGACGAGATTGTGGAGACAATTTCGTCCTCCAATCTCAGGGGCAGGGGCGGCGGCGGATACCCCACAGGCCGTAAATGGTCGCAGGTGCGGGCGGAAAAGGAGCCTGTCAAATACATCGTGTGCAACGGCGACGAGGGCGACCCGGGCGCGTTCATGGACCGCAGCATCATGGAGGGCGACCCGCACAGGATGCTGGAGGGCATGATCATCGCGGCTATCGGAGTCGGCGCGCACGAAGGATACATTTACGTACGGGCTGAGTACCCCTTAGCGATACAGCACCTGCAGGACGCAATCGAGAAGGCGACCGAAGCAGGACTCCTTGGCACAAATATTTTAGGGTCAGGTTTTGATTTCGTGATCCACATCAACCAGGGTGCGGGCGCGTTTGTCTGCGGTGAAGGCAGCGCGCTGACCGCATCCATCGAAGGGCACCGCGGCATGCCCAGAACCAAACCGCCGCGCACCGTCAAGCACGGCCTATACGCTAAACCGACCGTTCTGAACAACGTCGAAACGTTTGCGAACGTGCCGCTCATTATCCTGAACGGCGCGGACTGGTACAAGTCCATAGGCCCGGAGAACAGTCCCGGCACAAAGGTCTTCGCACTTACAGGAAATATCCAGAATACCGGCCTTATCGAGGTTCCGATGGGAACGACGCTGCGCGAAATCGTCTTTGAAATCGGCGGCGGCGTCAAGGACGGTAAGGAATTCAAAGCGGTCCAGATCGGCGGCCCATCAGGCGGATGCCTTACGAAAGAGCATCTTGATCTCCCCCTTGATTTTGATTCCCTGAAGAAGGCGGGCGCCATGGTGGGCTCGGGCGGTCTGGTTGTCATGGACGAAGATACCTGTATGGTTGAGGTCGCACGTTTCTTCATGAACTTTACGCAGAACGAATCCTGCGGCAAGTGCGTCCCCTGCCGCGAAGGCACCAAACGCATGCTGGACATACTGGAGCGGATCACGCAGGGCCACGGCACGCTCGAAGACATCGATATGCTCGAAGAGCTGGCAGCGACTATTTCCAGCACCGCGCTGTGCGGACTGGGAAAAACAGCACCCTCCCCCGTCGTGAGCACCATCAAATATTTCAGGGACGAATACGTCGCGCATGTCGTCGATAAAAAATGCCCGTCGAAGACCTGCCAGGCACTCAGGACGTTTGTCATCGACCCGGAACTGTGCAAGGGCTGTTCAAAATGCACGCGCCAGTGCCCGTCCGGCGCGATTGCCGGAAAAGTGAAGGAACCGTTCACCATCGACGCGCAAAAATGCGTCAAATGCGGCTCGTGCCTGAATGCATGCGCGTTCGGGGCAATCAAGGAGGTGTACTAAACGATGAACAAGCAATACATGATCGTTGACGGCATACAGGTTGAACTCCATGGCGAAAAGAACATACTCGATGTCATCCGCAAGGCTGGCATTGACCTGCCCACATTCTGCTACCATTCCGAGCTTTCGGTATACGGCGCCTGCCGCATGTGCGTCGTCGAGGACGAGCGCGGCGGCATCATCGCGTCCTGTTCCTCCGAGCCGAGGCATAAGATGGCGATCAAAACGAACACGCCAAAGCTCCAGAAACACCGGAAGATGATCCTAGAACTGCTGTTATCCAACCACTGCCGTGACTGCACCACCTGCGAAAAAAACGGAAAGTGCAAGCTGCAGGAGCTCGCGACGCGGTTTGGCATAAAGAACGTCCGGTTCCCAAACAGCAATACAGAACCAAGGGTGGACGACTCCTCGCTCTCCATCGTACGCGACAGCAGCAAGTGCATACTGTGCGGCGACTGCGTTCGGATGTGTTCGGAGATACAGCACGTGGGTGCGATTGATTTCGCCTTCCGCGGCTCGAAAATGATGGTCAGTCCGGCCTTCAACATACCCATAGCCACCACCAACTGCGTCAATTGCGGCCAATGCGCGGCTGTTTGCCCCACCGGCGCCATTACCGTAAAAAACGACATACCGCGTGTATGGAAAGCGGTTTTTGACAAGGCCAAGCGCGTCGTCGTACAGATCGCGCCTGCCGTCCGTTTCGCCCTCGGGGAAGAATTCGGGCTGGATCCGGGCGAAGACGTGATGGGCAAGGCCGTTGCCGCACTGCGCAGGATGGGGTTTGATGAGATATTCGACACCGCAACCGCCGCCGATATCACAGTCATGGAAGAGACGCGCGAATTCCTGGGGCGTATGGAGAAAAACGAAAGCCTCCCCCTGTTTACTTCCTGCTGTCCGGCCTGGATCAGGCACGCGGAAAACAACCATCCGGATCTGCTGCCCAATATCTCGAGCTGCAAAAGCCCCATGCAGATGTTTTCTTCCATTTTGAAAGAACAGTATAAGCCCTCGACCGATCCCGAGAACCGCGAGACCGTCGTGGTTGCCATCATGCCCTGCACAGCCAAAAAATACGAGGCAGCGCGCGATGAATTCAAGGTGGACGGCCGCCCCAACACCGATTTTGTGCTGACCACACAGGAACTTGCCAAAATGATTCGGGAAGCGGGAATCGTGTTCGCCGAGCTTGAGCCTGAGGGCGTCGACATGCCCTTTGGCATGGCCAGCGGAGCGGGCATCATCTTCGGGGTCACCGGCGGCGTGACAGAAGCCGTGCTGCGCCGCGTGGCCGACGATAAAAGCCAGAACATGCTCAGGAACATTGCGTTCACAGGCGTCCGCGGGCTTAGCGGCGTAAAGGAAGCCGAACTGGAGCTGGGCGGCGTAACCGTAAAAATTGCCGTGGTCAGCGGATTAAAAAATGCCGACGATCTCATTGAAACGGTAAGGGCCGGAACAGTACAGTACCATCTTATTGAGGTCATGGCCTGCCCGGGCGGGTGCATCGCCGGCGCCGGCCAGCCCTACGTGCTCAACCGCGAAAAGGCACTGCGCTCCGACGGGCTGTATAAGACCGACAGGCTGTCCCAGGTCAAGCGCTCTGAAGAAAACCCCATCCTTATGCCGCTCTACAGCGGTCTTCTTAAGGGCAAAACGAAGCAGCTTCTCCATGTCCACTATAATCAGAAGGAGGATTAGATCATGGTCAAAATATGCGTTTGCATCGGAAGCGCCTGCCATCTCAAGGGGTCGTACAACGTGATCAACGCTCTGCAGGAGCTCATCGAGAACAACAACCTGGGAAACCAGGTAGGAATTGAAGCCGTGTTTTGCCTCAACCACTGCACGCAGGCGGTGTCTGTAAAAGTAAACGACGGTGACGTACAGAGCGTAAGCGCGCAAACCGTGAAAGATTTTTTCAGCAATAAGGTCCTGCCGCTCGTCCAAGCATAAGCGGTGCGCCTAATGGTTAGATTTACAGGTTTTCCCTCCGCTTGAACATTTCCCCCGGATGCAGTATGCTTAACACGGTATAAAATCATCATTTATCCGGGGGAAATGTGATGTTGGATATATATGTGTGTATAGGAAGTTCCTGCCATCTGAAAGGATCGTATGAGGTCGTGGAACGGCTGAAAACGCTGATTCTGAAAAACAAGCTGTCGAACAGGGTGACGCTCAAGGCGAGCTTTTGCATGGGCGACTGCACGCATCCTGTGTGCATGCGTATAGAAGAACAGCATTTCAACGGAATTACACCGCAGGACATCGATGATTTCTTTAAAAAGGAAATTCTCAGCCGGGTTTGACCAGAAAAGCAAGGTGTTTTTTATGGGTATCATCCAATCGATTGAGGCTAACTGCAAAAACTGCTACAACTGTATACGCCATTGCCCTGTTAAAGCTATAAAATTCCAGAATGAACAGGCAACGGTATTGGAGGACGAATGCGTACTCTGCGGCAGCTGCTACCTGGCCTGCCAGCAGAAGGCGAAACAGATACAAAGCGATCTTGATACAATAAAGGGCTTTATCGAAAACAGGCAAAAGGTGTACGCGAGCATAGCCCCCTCCTTTGTCTCGGCGTTCCCTCAGGTAAGTTTTGCTCAGATTTCCCATGCAATAAAAAGACTGGGCTTCACTTCCGTTGAGGAGACCGCTATCGGCGCCGCAAAGGTATCCGCACAATACGGACACCTTATTCGGGAAGGCCACATGCAAAACATCATCACCACCTGCTGTCCCACGATCGTTCTGCTTGTGGAAAAATATTATCCCGAACTGATAAAATATCTTTCGCCCGTGATTTCCCCTGCCTTAGCACACGCCAGGATGATGAAAAATGTTTACGGTTCCAGAATCAAAACGGTATTCATAGGGCCGTGCTTCTCAAAAAAGCATGAGGCGCAAAGGAGCGGCGATATCAACGCCACTCTTCTTTTCGACGAACTCAGGGATTGGCTTCATGAAGCGGGGATTGAACCGGACGAGGCTGACCCCAAACCGTCTGAGATACGTTCGGTAATCAACAGGCTCTATCCTGTCCCCGGCGGCGTCATACGCACCATTCCAAGCGCCTTGCGCAAAACCTATAAGTGCGTGGCGGTAGACGGGCTGGATAAGTGCATGGAGGTGCTGGAATCGCTCTACGATGACAAGCTTACCGGCTTTTTCATCGAAATGAGCGCATGCGCGGGTTCCTGTATCGGCGGCCCGGCGCTCCACACGTTTGATACGCCCAAACTGTCTGCAAACAATATGATTATCCATAGCGCAAAAGCCAAAACGCAAACGCCCGCGCCCATGTCGGAAAATTCCACGGTCGACATGCACGCGCAGTATTTTACCCAGCGGATCACCAATAAGGTTCCCGATGAGGCCACAATCAAGGCGATACTCGCAAGCATCGGAAAGATATCGGAAGACAAAATGTACAACTGCGGCGCATGCGGGTATAAGACCTGCCGCGAAAAAGCCATTGCCGTATTCCAGGGCAAGGCCGATGTCAAGATGTGCATGCCCTATATGCGTGAACGGGCGGAATCCATGTCCAACATGATTCTGGATCATACTCCCAACGCTATCTTTGTATTGGACGGGGAGTTTAAAATCATTGAATTCAACACCGCGGCAATCAAAGTCTTTCATCTCAATGACATGAATTACATCGGAATGCCGCTCGGCAGGCTATTGCCTAACGACTGCCTTGACAAGGTGAAGGCAACGGGAAGCGATATCCTCGACCACAAGATACACCTCGGGCAACACGACCGTACGCTGGAAGTGAGCATACTCCACATCGAGGACAACGACGCTTACATCGTCATCGCAAAAGACATCACGAGCGAAGAAAAGCAGCATGAAGAGCTTGCCCGAATGCGTGCGGAGACGCTGGAGGTAGCCCAGAACGTCATTGACAAGCAGATGCGCGTTGCTCAAGAGATTGCGAGTCTGCTCGGAGAGACCACCGGCGAAACGAAGGCGGCGTTGACCAAGCTTAAGAAAACCATCGTTCAGGGTGATCTGGAATGAGCCTGTATTTTGAAACGAGTTACGAGAGCCTGAATAAGCACGGCGAAGAGCTGTCCGGGGATAAGGTCGAAATCATAAAGAACGATAAGGAAACCATTATCGTACTGTCCGACGGGCTGGGAAGCGGCGTCAAGGCCAACATCCTCGCCTCGCTTACCAGCAAAATCGTGATCTCCATGCTCAAAGAAGGAGCCGATATCGTTGATGTGGTCGAAACCATCGCGTCCACGCTCCCCGTATGCAGTGAAAGGCTGGTTGCCTACTCCACCTTCACGATTCTTCGGATATCCTCCGACGGAGACGCCTACATCGTCCAATACGACAACCCCGACATCGTCATTCTGAGAAACGGAAAACCCCTGCATATTGAAAAAACCGAAACCCTCATAGCCGGTAAAACCATAAAGGAATCAAAGCTCAGGCTTCTGCCCGACGATATCTGCGTGATGTTCAGCGACGGCGTAGTCCACGCAGGCGTGGGCAAACTGTTGAACCTGGGCTGGCAGCACGCGAACGTCGTAGAATACCTGGAACGTTCGTATAAAAAAGACATTTCCGCCTACGCTGTACAAAAGCTGCTGCTCTCGGCCTGCGACAGCCTTTACATGCATACGCCCGGCGATGATACGACCGTAGCCATATGCAAGATACGCACCCCCAACATCGCGCATATCATGGTTGGCCCGCCCGTAGAACGGTCCGACGATGAAAAGGCGGTTCATGAACTGCTGCATGCGGACGGTAAGAAAATTGTATGCGGCGGAACAACCTCGCAGATCGTGAGCCGCATATCGGGACACGCGCTCGAAGTCTCGCTGAACTACATCACGCCCGATGTGCCGCCCACCGCGAAAATACAGGGAATAGACCTGGTCACTGAGGGCGTTATTACACTCGGGAAGGCTCTGGAGCACATCAAGCACTACCAGAGCGGCCACGTGGGAAGGGAAAACGCCCTCAACTATAAAAAAGACGGCGCCTCGCTGCTGGCCCAGATGCTGATAGAGCAGTGCACCGGGGCAAGCTTTATTGTAGGAAGAGCGTTAAACCCCGCGCACCAGAACGCGGATCTTCCTATTAACCTGAACCTCAAGCTCAGGCTGGTCACGGAGATTGCCCGCTATCTGCGCATGCTGGATAAAGAGGTAACGGTGAAGTACATATAAGGGGATGGCTTGCTTGGTAATTAAAACGATTCCTCTTAAACTCTATAGGCCGTCCGCGCGCAAGCAAATGATCATAGACGACGCTTTTTTGCGCTATTCCAGGGCTTTTGGGCATCTGCTCGAAAGCCTCAGGGATAGACTGAGCAGCATCCAAACACTGCCGGCCACCAGGATCGGTTTGATGCAATGCATCGACAAAACACTGCTTAATCAACTCAACGCTTTCGGCGTAGAACCATTTAAAGACGGACTTAAAATGGATGCGGCCATTACGCTTTCCACTTATTTCGGCAGGCTGCGCGCAGGTAAAAAAGCGACCTATCCCCTTTCCTGTCTTGACGACGCCGCTTTTGACGAACGGTTCAACGCATTATGCGATACATTTTTAGGCGAAAAAGATTTCCTCCAGGAGTATGACAGGCTGCTGGAAAAATTTGCTTCTACCCGGCCCCTGCTTTTCTGCCGCCATGATGCGGCAAGAGACTACAGCCTGCTCTACGACCCGGAAAAGGACAGGTTCTACGCAAAACTCTATCTCCTGAATGCGAAATCGCCTCTCAGGCTGCCGCCTGATAACAGCGTACACCCGTCATCGCTGCGCTATGTCGGGAACGGCGGGCGCAGGTTCGTGCCCGGCAGGCGCGCAAAACGCTATATCATCGTCCCCCTCGCTTTTGGGAAATGGCAGGAGGCATACCTGAAAAAGGCATTATCCGACCCGGGTATTCTGAAAACCGCCCAGCTTATACGCAAGGGCAAAGACATCTATCTCAGCGTCAAGATAGCCTGCGCGGCTGAAAGCGCTATCTCTGTCAAAAGCTATATGGGCGTTGCACGCAGCCTGCGGGGATATCTTTGCTGTAGCGTCCATGAAAATGAACACACAGAGCTTTTTTCCGGTAATATCTTTAGCCGGGAGGATGTTTACGCCGAACAAACGGTGGATGAAGCGCTGCTGCACCGGCTGTCCAATGAAGTGATCCGTATCGCAGCAGCGTATAACAGCCAGCTCGTGCTTTATGCTCTTGGTAAAAAAAGGGATATGCTCGATTATAACGGCGTTTCTCCGCTTTTAAGCATGGGCCAGTATAACCGGCTCACGGCGCTTATTTCCTACAAAGCTGAACTCTCCGGCCTTGCAAGGCCCATCACGGTCAGCCCGGCGCTTGTTTTCCATGCCTGTCCGGTTTGCCGCGCCAACAGCAGGAAAAACCGGATGAACCAGGAGCTGTTCCTGTGTACAAGCTGCGGTTATATCCGCGATGTCGAGCAGCTTGGCAGCCGCAACCTTGCCCTTATGCTGCATACCTACAGGAAGAACAAAATCGTGTTTAAGGTCTGCAGGCGCGGCGACAGTATCGGGTTTACAAATCCGGTCTTGGAGTTTGATTTCGTATCGCTGGCCGATGAATACGCGTACGAACGCTTTTTCAACTATCTCCGAAAATATATCGGTAACGCGCTGGAGCAAACAGTTCCGAAAAAGAAGCTGAGCATACTGAAAAAACTTGCCCGGCTCGAAAACCTGAAAGACGGAATTGTACTGGTTGAATCTTAACTTTTTATATGGGATAATAAATCCAGGCGTTTTTGTTGCCGCGCTGTCATGCTTTTGGGATGGCTTTCACCTCCAAAAAAGCATCCGTCTACCGGGTAGAGCTTAGATGTATCTAAGGCAAAGTGCAACTATTAAGCTGCAAGAGACCGTGCCAAACGGCACGGTCTCTTGGATTATATCACGAATGCGGGGAGGCTCAACGATTTATTTATACAACCCCTGAATACCCCATTGGCAATATGAAAACGTATACGTGATGTACAGGAATAACGATAAAACATTATAAACGTTCGTTACACCGCAAAAAACAGCGTCTGGCGGCCGGACACGATGTGCAAACTGCGATTGACAGACATAACATACCTATGTATTATGTTTACACAATATATAGGTGCATTCTCAGGCAAATCCAAACTGCCCGCCGGATGTCGGGTCAAACAGACTGAGCAAACAGAGGAGATCGTTTATGCCTTTTTGCATACAGTGTGGGAGAGAAACCCGGGCGAATGCAGCGCTTTGTGACCGCTGTACCGGAAAAAAACGTTCTACCCGTGGTAATAATAAAGCCAAGGCGGCCTCCCCCTCAAAAAGCGCGCTTATGGTGCTGTGTACAGACCGCAGCATGGGTATTTTCAAGAGAATCAAAGCATATGCCGTCTTTTTCAGTGACCAGGTCGTGATTGCGCATCTTTCGAAAGAACGGGAAAAAAACGAAGGCAAGGCAATGCTGCGCGCTATGAAGCAAAAAGACCAGAGCTTATTGCAAAACGTAATTTCCAGGTTCAATCTGTGGATATACTACGGCGAACGGTATTATCACATGAACGTGCAGTCCATACTCAACGAGGACCCGGCCAATTTTTCATTGCCGCACGATGAAGTGTCCGAATTCGTATTCAAAGCAAGTCAGGAAGACGCCGAAGGTGATGATTCGGGCAGCTGGATTGGCGAAATACTGATCCAGGCGGAAGGCAGGGAAACCATAGATATGAGCCACAACTACAGGGACACGAATTACAAAATAAAGGACGTTTTAAACGGTTTATACGGAGACAGGCTGGACTACAGGGAAAGCGGGGTGCTTTATTGCTCCGGCAGGAACCAGGCCTTTTATACCCACAGGTTTTGCTGAAATATCGAATACCTGTTTTCCTTTAAACAATAACGGTAATAACTGGAAAGCCCTGCCAAAAGCAGGGCTTTCCAGTTAGGTGAGAGTCATAGGTATGGGATATTAACCCCAGTGTTTTGCGCTTACTGCGGCAAGGTCATTATAGACGTTGGCGTCACGCAGGGCCAGGAATGCGTTCTTGAAGATACCGAACATATCCGTATAGATCTCGTGGTTGGCCATATTGGGCTCGACCATGGCGTACGGATGCACCATGTTCTCAACAGCTTCTTCAATGCTCGCAAACACCTTGGCGCCGGCCGCGCCCAGTATGGCCGCGCCCAGCGTCGTGCACTCCTGCGTCCTGAGCTGCTCGACAGGCCTGCCGTACATGTCGGCCTGAATCTGGCGCCACAGCGGGGACTTCGCGCCGCCGCCCGAGAGGCGGATAGCGTCAAACGGCTTGCCCAGCACCTTTTCCATGGCTTCCACAATCATCCTCAGCTCGAACGCGCCGCCTTCCATGACCGCGCGGGCCATCATGCCGC
>JBMOLJ010000056.1:0-73259 GCA_049324235.1 Bacillota bacterium | reverse complement strand
TCGGGTATGTTGGGTTGGTTATATATACTAATTGGATTTATTTAACAGGGAAACATTTGATTTCGTCATGAAATAGAGGAATAAGCTTAATGGCATAAACGTTTAAGCCGGCAATATATTTGTTTTATAGTTTGTTTTTAGTTAAAGAGAAGTATATTAATGAACGAACTGGTATTGCTTCCATTTCATAAAACATTTATCAGCAACAGCGGGGCGCAAAACAGGCCCGAACGGAATCATCTTTATGCGGGGATGGATTCCCGAGGCTGCCTGTACAGGATGCTGCTGCAATTCGATACGGGCATGCTCCCCAAGAATTCGGATATTATCTCTGCCTTGGTCAAAGCCTGCGCGGCTGTTCCAAACCAGAATGCAAACGGTTTTTTTACGCCGTATCCTGTTGAATCCGCATGGAACAAAAGGACTGCATGGGAAACACAACCCGGGACAGACACACATATTCCGGGGAACACAGTTGAAATCGACCGCAATGGCTGGCATATCTGGGATATTACGAATATCGTACAGGCCTGGGTACAGAAGAGAATGAACAATAACGGCCTGATGATTAAATCCATGGAAGCAGAGCCTGATCTTACGTGCTTTGAAGTACAGCTCAGCCATAATCCGAATTGCTGTAGTCCCGCATTATACGTAAAATACGACAATGAATGCAGTTCTTCTTTCATGCACAGAAGAAATAAGAATACTTTTGAAATATGCCGCATAGGGAATGAACCGGCGTATTCCACATGGCAGAACACGGCGCCGTTTAAAATGTATACATATTTTATACAAAACATGGGTCCGGATGAAGCGCGTGTCCATGTGCAGATAAGCCCCAACCAATCTACCCATATCAATGAAGTGGCGGTATGGGAACTTGCCTTGGGCGAAACGGCGGCAATCGTTCCGGAAAAATATGCTTTTTTTACGCGGCTTGCTTTGCGGGCTTGTTCGCCGGAAGGAAGATGTAAATTAAAAATCTGGTTTCAGGCGCAGGGATGAGTTGAGGCGGATTTCCTGAGCGGTTACAATGCCGCTAAGCGTTATTCATCCGCCATTCGGTAACCGATGCCCACCTCGGTGAGGATATATCTCGGCTGGGCAGGGTCTTTTTCTATCTTCCGCCGCATGTTAATCCCCAGTCCCAAGCGATTGGGGTTTCTTCGTCCCGCTCCGTTGCTCCTCCGTTTCCATGCAAACTATGTTTTGCGTGGCGTTGCCCGGGAAGGGCTTCGGGGCAATGTGCGGAGTCCGTAGCGAAAAATGCCTTAGCACCATTTAACTACACAGAAAACCCGTCGACAAAATCCCCAAAAGGTTTGTCGACGGCCTGGGGCCGGACTATCCTTGCCGTATGAACGTAACATGTCTCCATCATCTTTCATAGAATACTTCGGGCAATAAAAAGAAAGGAGGTATTTTGGGAATGAACTGTAAAGAAAACCAATACATGGGTCCGTGGATGAACGCACCCGGAACCACGCTTCCCTGGTACAATGCGCCCGCGGCAAAACAGTCTCCATATTACCAACCCGGGATGTCGCTCATGATGTCCGGCGCAATGGCATATCCCACCGTCTATCCGGACATCTACTACAAGTTGCAGCCGCATATCATGCGGGCATGTGATGAGATGGAGATGTACGAGATGATGCCCGGCGTGGAAATGATCGAACATAAATGCGACCAAATTCACGATAACGTATGCAGGATGCATCCTGATCTGGCCGAATATGCCCGTGAATATGAGATACAGGCCAATAATCCTATGGATCCTCCCGAGGATTATATGTCGCATAACCCTGACGGCTTTGGTTTCCGCATGTTCAGACGCAGAGGCCTTTTTGGGGACCTCATTAGAATTCTTCTGCTCTCCGAACTGTTCAGAAGGAGAAGGAGAAGAAGGAGGAGACGGTAAGGCAGCCTTGGTGCAGAGCATAACCGCGGATTCTCGGAAATCCGACAGAAACCGCAATAACAAAGGGTTATACTAGCGTACTATTATGGTGTAATAGGGTGGGAAATGGGGAATGCAGACGATAAAATGCACGAATGCGCGGCAACCGGCAGCGTGATTTGGGGGCCTTTCCGTTCTTGTTGGCAGGCTGCAGGTTATGAAACAAAAGCACGTGATCCTCATACTATGAAAATAACGAAATGCATGGTGCAAGGACTGCCGCCTGGAATAAAACTTAGGATGTGAGGGTGTATGAGTATAATTACCGCAAAAGAGCTGGTTGCGTTTTTGGAGGGTGCAGCAGAGAAAAAGTGGGGATATGTATACAGCGGGCAGGGCCAGAAATATACGCCGGAATTGGCGCAAAAATGGGCGGAGGAGGAGCGCGCAGGGAAAAGCGCCTCGTATTATCTTGAAGAGTGCAAGAAATGGTTCAATGCAATCGTCGTGGACTGCAGCGGCCTGTTGGTCGAAGCCTTCCGCAGCAAGGATGCGGACTATGAAGACAGGTCTTCAAACACGTTCAGGGCGCAGGCTGTAGAACGCGGAAGCCTGCAGGAGATTCCGAACATGCCGGGTCTGGGCGTATGGAGAAGCGGCCACATAGGCGTGTATATCGGTTCGGGCAAGGTCATCGAATCGGGCGGGGTAAAAGCGGGCGTCGTGGAATCGCCGCTGTGGTCGCCTGCGACCGGAAAGGCCTGGAAAGAGTGGATACAGCTGCGGGACGTGGAATATGAGCAGGCGCCGGGACATAATGAGGTTTTTAACGGCGTGTTTATTATAAAGAGACTTCTCGAGTTAAAGAGCAAATGGATGAGCGGCGAAGACGTGCGCGACGTGCAGCAGCAGCTGATGGCAAAAAAATACAGCGTGGGCGGAACGGGCGCCGACGGCGTCTACGGGCCGAAGACCACGCAGGGCGTGAAGCAGTTCCAGCGTGATAAGAAGCTGAAGGTTGATGGAATTGTAGGGCCGGCAACGACGAAAGCACTTGGCGGGCTTTGGAAAGGATAACGCGACGACAGGACGGTTCAGCCCGAAAGTGTCCTTCAGGGGGCGTGGGGGATCGCAATCCCCACTTTCGTTCGCTCTGCAAGCTTCCGCGCGGAAGCGTAAAAGCAAGCACGCTGCGTTGCTTCTCATCTTCCCCACAAAGCTTCGCTTTGCGTGGACCACGGAGGGGCAGCAAAAAATGGCGCTTTAGCGGCATTTTAACCGCACAGGAAACCCGTCGAAAACCCCCAAAGGGGGTTTCGACGGCCTAAACCGGCAGGGCGTTTGAGAAAGCACTGCCGTTTTTTTATTTGCATGCACAGAAAAGATAGTTTACTATAGAGGAACAGCAATCGTTGCGTTTTTAGGGAGGATATATCCGTGCTCAATCTGCCCAATATCCTGACGATCATCCGGCTTATCCTGGTGGGCGTTTTCTATTTTGTGTTCAATATCCCGGACTACATGGCCGCGCTGGCGATATTCCTGGTAGCGGGTGCAACCGATGTGCTGGACGGGTATATCGCGCGCAAATACAACCTGATCACCGATCTTGGCAAGCTATTGGACCCGCTGGCAGACAAGCTGCTGCTGATTGTGGCGCTTTTCTGCCTGTACAGCGCGGGCAATGTCCCCCTTGTTTTCCCGATACTGGCTACCGTCAAGGAGCTTGCCATGGTCATTGGCGGGGCTTTGCTGTTGACCAGGGAGCACAAGGTGGTGTATTCTAAGACTATCGGCAAGATCGCGGCGGGAATTTTTTTCCTGGGTGTTGTCGCATCCTTTTTCAAAGCCAGTATCGATCCGTTCCACATCATATTGCTGAGCGCGGGGCTGGCGCTTTCCGTTGCCGCGCTGTTCAGTTACGCCTTTGAGAATATTTTCAGGGGCAAAGCCGGAGAATAGATAGTAAGCCTTCTGGATGAGGAAGTACGCGTTTTTGTTGCCCGTTTGAAAAGAGAGGGCTGCCTGTCAGGCTGAAAGCAGCCCGGGGTGCAACGGACGCGGAAGGGTCGCATCCGATGCAGGAAGCCCCTGCAAAGGCCCCGTTTTACGGGCGGCGGAACGGCCGTTATCGCGTGAAAGAGGGGCGCTTAACGCGTCTGAACTAAGGTGGTACCACGAAAACGATCCGCTTTCGTCCTTAACGGGAGGGAAGCGGTTTTTTATGCAGGGAGGATGGAGGCATGCAGGGGCTTGCCAATATGAGCGTTTCGGGCGTTATCGGGATCGTCTTGCTGCTTTCGGCGGCGGCAGCGGCGTTTGGCGTACGCCGCTGGTGCGCACGCAAAGGCTATGATGAGGAGAAAACGCTGGACGTGGTGTTCCGTGTCAAATTGGCGGCCATGGCCGCCGCGATAGCGGGTACCGTGCTGGTTACCGAGATTGTGCGTTTCTAGGCCGCCGGCAAACCCCTCCTGCGTTTGCCGACGGATTTCCTGCGGACGCTTTGTTTATTTTAAGTTCAATTATAAATCGTTTGGTTGGAGGTTTGACAATGGCTGGTTTCAACGAAATGGAAAAGGTGTATAATCCCGCTCTGGTGGAAGATACGCTCTATAAAAGGTGGGAGGAAAACGGGTATTTTCACGAGGAGCCTGATCCAGACCGTGAGCCGTTCACTATAGTAATCCCGCCCCCCAATATCACAGGGCAGCTGCATATGGGACATGCGCTGGACAACACGATGCAGGACGCCATCATCCGTTTCAAGCGCATGCAGGGGTACTGCACCCTTTGGATGCCCGGAACGGACCACGCGAGCATCGCGACCGAGGTCAAGATCGTGGAGCAGATGGCTGCGGAAGGGATAACGAAGGACGATATCGGGCGCGACGGATTTTTGGAGCGCGCCTGGAAATGGAAAGAAGAATACGGCGGGCGTATCGTGCAGCAGCTCAAGAAGCTGGGCACGTCCTGCGACTGGACGCGCGAAAGGTTCACGATGGACGAGGGCTGCAACAAGGCCGTTGTCGAAACGTTTGTGGACCTGTATGAGCGGGGCCTCATATACAGGGGAGACCGCATCATTAACTGGTGCCCCGACTGCGCCACGGCGCTCTCCGACGCCGAGGTGGAGCACGCGGAGGCCACGACGTACCTGTGGCACATCCGCTACCCCGAAAAAGACGGCGGCCTGGGCTGCGTGGTGGCCACCACGCGGCCTGAGACCATGCTGGGCGACACGGGCGTCGCCGTGAACCCGAACGATGCGCGCTACACGCATCTCGTCGGGAAAACGGTGGTGCTGCCGCTTTTGAACCGCGAGATACCGGTGATTGCCGACGAATACGTGGACATGGAGTTCGGGACCGGCGCCGTGAAGATGACGCCCGCGCACGACCCCAACGATTTTGAAGTGGCTATGCGCCACGGCTTGGAAATCATCCGTGTGATGGACGACGCGTCGATAATCAACGAAAAAGGCGGCCCGTATGCCGGACTGGACCGTTTTGAGGCGCGCAAACGCATAGAAGAGGATCTGAAAGCGCTGGGGCTTCTGGTCAAAAAAGAGGAATACACGCACAGCGTGGGCCACTGCTACCGCTGCGACACCATCATCGAGCCGATTATTTCCAAGCAGTGGTTCGTACGCATGCAGCCGCTGGCCGAGCCTGCCATAAAGGCCGTAAAAACCGGCGACATCCGGTTTATACCCGACCGTTTCGCGCGCGTGTACTTCAACTGGATGGAGAACGTACGCGACTGGTGCATCTCGCGCCAGCTCTGGTGGGGGCACCGCATCCCGGCCTACTACTGCGGCGGCTGCGAAGAGATCACGGTCAGCAAGACCCCTGTGACCGCCTGCCCGAAATGCGGCGGACAGGTAGCCCAGGACGAGGACGTGCTGGATACCTGGTTCAGCTCGGGCCTGTGGCCCTTTTCCACGCTGGGCTGGCCCGAAAAAACCGCCGATCTCGCCTATTTTTACCCGACAAGCGTGCTGGTGACTGCGTATGATATCATCTTCTTCTGGGTGGCGCGCATGATCGTGTTCGGTTTCTCGCAGATGGGGGAAAAGCCCTTTGGCGAGGTGCTCATCCATGGCATCATACGCGACGAGCTGGGCCGCAAGATGTCCAAGTCGCTGGGCAACGGCATCGACCCTCTGGAAGTGATCGAGAAATACGGCGCGGACGCGCTTAGGTTCTCGCTGGTCAACGGTACGTCGCCGGGCAACGACATGCGCTTTTCCTGGAGCAAGGTGGAAGCCACGCGCAATTTTGCGAACAAGCTGTGGAACGCGGCCCGCTTCGTGCTGATGAACGCCGGGGACGAAGCAACGGCCCTGGACATGGACGCGCTGGACAGCGCCGACAAATGGGTCCTCACGCGCCTGCAGCAGCTTACCGCCGAGATCACCGCGCATATGGAAAAGTACGACCTCGGGCTGGCCGCGCAGAAGCTTTATGATTTTATCTGGAGCGAATACTGCGACTGGTACATCGAGATGGCCAAGGCGCGGCTGTACGGGCAGGATGAAAAACAGAAGCAGACGGCTTCAGCCGTGCTGGTCTACGTATTGAACGCGCTTTTACGCCTGATGCATCCGTTCATGCCCTTTATCACCGAGGAAATATACCTGCACCTGCCGGGGACGGAAGGCACGGTCATGAAGGCGCCCTGGCCCAAGGCCGACGCAGCGCTGCAATTTGAACGCGAGGCAAACGACGTTGCCGGGGCCATGGAAGTGATACGGGCCGTGCGCAACATCAGGGCCGAGATGAACGTTGCGCCGTCGGTGCGCGCCGCCATTATCCTGGTGACAAAAAATAAGGAGGCGTATACGGCGCTCGCGCCGTATATCGAAAAACTGGCGTGGGCCAGCAGCGTTACGGTGCAAAACAACAAGGACGGTATCGGAGAAAACGCCGTTGCGCTGGTTTGCAGCGGCTGCGAGGCTTTTATTCCGCTTGCGGAGCTGGTGGACATCCAAAAAGAGGTGGGGCGTCTTACAAAAGAAGCCGAAAGGCTGGAGGGGGAGATCCGGCGCGCCCAGAGCAAGCTCCGTAACCCGGGCTTTACGGCAAAGGCGCCCGCACAGGTGGTTGAATCCGAGCGCGCCAAGATCAGGGAATTCAGCCAAATGCTCGAGATAGTGCGCGAGCGGCTGCAAAATATGCAGGGATGAACGGGAACATGAATCTTACACAGACAATCGAATACATCTACGGCCTCAACGGCGGGATACAGCCTACGCAGGAGCGGTTCAGGGCGCTCCTTGGCGTTCTGGGCGACCCGCACGCCGCTTTTCAGTCGGTGCATGTGGCGGGGACCAACGGCAAAGGCTCCACCTGCGCGTTCCTGTCCGGCATCCTGACCGCACACGGGAAAAAGACCGGGCTTTTTACGTCGCCCTATCTGGAACGCTTCAACGAGCGGATGCAGATCGACCACATGCCGATCGGCGACGGTGAGCTTATAGATACTATCGAGAGCGTGCGCAGGGCGGCGCAGCGGATTGAAGGCAGGCACGGCCCGATCCGGCCGTTTGAGGCTATTACCGCCGCTGCCTTTTTGTGGTTTGCAGAAAGCGGCGTGGACGTGGCCGTCATCGAAACGGGTCTGGGAGGCGGCGGGGACGCCACCAACGTGCTAGACCCTTCGCATATCGCCATCACCCGCATATCGCATGACCATACGCAACGGCTGGGAAGCCGCCTGGAAGATATCGCAAAGGAGAAGGCTGGAATCATCAAGCAAAACGCTTTCGTGGCCGTGCATCCGCAGGTGCAGCCGGTGGAAGACGTGCTTTTCGGCCACGCCCTGCAAACCGGCTGCCGGGCGCATTTCTTGAAACCCCACAACGTGTCCGTGCTGGAAGACAGCATGCGGCGGCGCGCGTTCGACCTGATATTCGGCGGGGCGCTGCTTGGGGACGTGGAAATTCCGCTTTTAGGGCGGCATCAAATCGACAACGCCGCAAGCGCGGCGTGCATCGCCCTGGACATGGGGATTGGGGAAGACGCCATACGCCGCGGCCTGAAGCGGATGCAATGGCCCGGACGGCTGGAGCTTTTCTGTGACGCAAACGGGTGCGTACTGCTCGACGGCGCGCATAACGAGGGCGGGGCGCAGGCCCTTGCAGAGGCTCTGGAGCGGTATTTTACCGGCGTGCCCAAGGTGCTGGTATGCGCCGTATCAAAGGATAAGGATATCGCCGCGATGGCGCGCGTATGGGCGCCGGTTTTCGACGGCGGCGTCGTGGCCACTTCCTGCCCGCACCTGACAGATGCGGCGCAAACAGCGGAGCATTTTGCCGCGGCGGGCGCCAGGGTGGTCATCCGCGAGGACGCGGAGCATGCCCTTTTCACGGCGCGTGCAATGAACAATGCGCTGGTGGTCTGCGCCGGCTCGCTTTATTTGGTAGGCGCGCTCCGCACCGTTCTGCGCCGGAGCTTCGGCGCCACACATTAAGGTGCTCAGGGTGCCCTTTCAAGCCGTATGTGCATACTATGGCCCATGGGGATGAAACGAGGGATAAACCGGAAATGAGCAGATATGTGTGGGTCGCGCATGCGGGCGAAGACACGCTCGGCTTGTGGGAAGTGGAACCGCTTCGTGAAATAGGCAGGATAGACGTTGCCGCACAGTCCGGCATAAAAGGCCTGGGTTTAAGAAGGCTTGCCTGGGACCCTCTGCGCGGCCGCCTGTATGTTTCGTGTACGTATGCGAACTGTGTGGGCGTGGTGGACGTAAAGAGGAAAGAATGGGTGGAGACCGTCTACGTAGGCGCTGCGCCCACCGATATCTGCATATGCAACGACCGCATACTGGTCTGCTGCTGCGAAAGCGAAAGCCTGTGGGCGCTGGACAGGGGGACCCCGTCGGCGGTGGGGTGCGTGCAGCTCCCGGGTTTTCCGTATTCCATGGACAATTCGAATCACAGGCTTCTGCTTTGCTGCATGTCGAGGCCCGCGGTCTGGAGCATGGATGAAACGCTCAACGTGGCCGACGTGCTGCCGCTTCAAAATGCGCCCATGTGCGCAACAAAACTGCCGGACGGGGACATGCTCATTACCCTGCTCCCCTACAATTCGGATAAAAACGGCAGGCTTGTGCGGATGGATGTGCGGACAGGAACAATAAGCCGCGCGCTGGATATGGGCATGATGCCGGGAATCGTGCGCCTTTCGCCGGATAATACGCTTGCGGTGGCTGTAAACATGAGCGAGAGCGAAGTGTTTTTACTCGAGCCTGAGACTTTTGTCGTACAGAAGCGGCAAACGGGCGCCATGCCCGACGACGTACTGTTTTTGCCCGAAGGAACAGGGATGCTGGTAAGCTGCATGCTCGAAGAAAAGATCGTGCATTTCGATATGCAGGGGAAAATGGTGCGCAGCGCACAAACGGGAAAAGAGCCGCGCGGCATGGCGCTGTGCGAAATTTAATCGGCAGGCGGCAGGAGCGAAGTCAGGATATGTGCGTATAAAGCGGGCGCCTGCGTTTGCCATTGCTGGCATAAGGCGCGCGCTTCGTCCGCGGTCGGGACATTGAGCCGGATGCGCAGGATCTCGATGGTGCCCTCGGTCATCCACAGCTCAGCGAGGTACTGGCTGTGCGCGATGCAGCGGTAGTCCGCGCCCGTCTGCGCGCGAAGCCTGAGCTGTTCGCCGTGGTCCTGCATGTACGCTTCCAACCGGCGCTGCAGGCGCGCGGGCAGGGTGGCTTCAAGGCTTTCAAGGACATCCTTTCCCGCGGGAAGCAGACGCAGCGCGTGTCCGGCCGCGGTTTCCTGTTCCTGGATGAGGCCGGAGGCGATCAGGTGCGCGACGGCGAGCGAGACATCGAAAAAATGCAGCCGCAGATGCCCGAGAAGGATTTCTTCGAGCTGCTGCCGTGTCAGCGCGACGTTTGCGCGCTCAAGCGCTGACAGCACGCACAGTTTTGCCGTGTTCAGATCGGAATGCGCCATTTAGCTCCCTCCCAGTACAGTTATTATACCATATGTGCGCTTTGCAGAGCAAAAATGGCTTGCAATTTGCCGGTTTTGCGGTATAATTAATTTTGTGCCTGGGGTTATAGCTCAGCTGGTCAGAGCGCTACGTTGACATCGTAGAGGTCGTTGGTTCGAGCCCAATTAACCCCACCACGTCGGAGCAAACTGCGCTCCACTCAAAAACCCTGATCGCTTTGCGAGTCAGGGTTTTTTGGTTCAAAGTCAATTGTTGGGGTCAGGGAAGTTAAAGTGTAATTTAATAAATGCACAAGCAGGATAACCGGTGCGCCGGTTATCCTGCTTGTGCATCAGCGGATGCAAGAAATATCCTTTTTCTGAAGTTCTCAAAATTTCTAAAACCGAAAGCAACGCGTTTCAAGACCTTGATCTTGTTATTCACGCCTTCCGTATAGCCGTTGGAATAAGGATGGTCGAACGCATTGAGGATGTATTCTTTCCAATTTGAAAGCATGCGTACACATGGCCCGTATTCGGGTACTGCGAGAAAGTTGGGCAGAATCAAGAATTCTTTTAAGCGTGTATCGGCTTCAGCTGAGTTTTTTGCATCCATGAACCAATGGAATTTTTCCTTCAACAGATATGCGTCCGTAAGCCCCGTAGCTAAGTTAAGCATCACATTCACAGCCTGTTTGTCATCTTCCGATAAGGAAGACATGCGTCTAAGAAGCAGCTTGCGGCTTCGCTTGAAGTATTTGCGCAGCGACGGGTCTAATTTGCCTTGTTCCCGCCGGCGCACGTTTTCAAAGGCCCAGGTATTGTATCTTGCCACATGGAAACGGTCGATGATGACCTTGGCTTCGGGAAAGAACGCCTTAGCTATACGCAGATAAGCCTTGTTCATATCCATAACGACGAACCTTACCCTGCTTCTGTCGGTATACTGTCTTAGAAAGCCGGTAATTTCATGGGCTTCGCGTCCAGGGAGTATGTCCACAATGCGTTTATGAACCGGATCAGTAAGTATGCATTGAAACTTTTTATTTCCTGTATTACCCCTGAATTCGTCGATGGAAAGCACTGACGGCAGAGATTTTGGTTTGTCGAAACCGTACAGGTTCAACATATTCATCATTTTTGTGGCAGAGACATGGTTGCTCCTGGCAATATCCTTCATTGAACGTTTCTCTTTCATAAGCGTCAGTAAATAATATGCAAACCGGCTGGTTAGTCTGTGGTATCTGGGTACAAGCGGTTGCTTTTCGAAAAACCTTTTGCCGCAGGACAGGCATCGGTAACGCCGTTTTCGATAATCAATCAACATGGCTTTGCCCTGAACAGGGGTGTCTTTTACCCGTTGGATGCGGTAGTCATGTACGATGGAGGTCACGTATCCGCACGCAGGACATGGATGGGCACGTTGGGGATATTCCATCTGCAGTTTTATGAGGTTATCAAATACTTGCAGATTTGTTATCTCCACCTCTTTTAAATCCAGCAGTTCTTTAGTAAAATCAGTTTGGAGCATTTTTCTGTTCACCATCTTGCGTGTTTATTTTGGTCAATTACACTTTACAAGATGTACAGATAAAATGCTCTGCTTTTTTCCCTCACCCCAACATTTATTTTAGAACCGGTTTTTTCGTATGCGCTCCGTTGCTCCTCCTTTTCCCCGCAAAGCCCTGTGGCTTTAGCGATTAATTTTGTTCTGCGGTTTTTTGTGTTTATATAATAAGAACTGAGAAAAAACCAGTTGCACGTCAAGATTTAATCTTACGACTGAGCGCCAGGGTTGAAGTATTTAATTAGATTTCTAATAATTAAAAATCCCCGGCAGGTAAACGCTTTTGCCGGTAAGGTGATCCAGGCTTCTGAATGTATACCCCTGTTCCTCCCACGCGGTGAGCACCCGGTCCAGAACCTTGATGTTTGTGTCCGACTGGCAATGAAGCAGAACGATCTCCCCGGGATGTGTCCCCTTCATGATGGTGGAAAATGCTTTTTGCTCCGACGGCTGGTTGTTTGCCATCCAGTCCGTATATTCGAACGACCAGAAAATCGTTGTATATCCCATATTCTGCGTATAATTCAGCGATAATTCCGAAAACATGCCCTAGAAACCTTTTTTATGAAGGATCGATAAGCCAATTAATATTAAAAGCAGGACCAATAAAGTGGAAATTTTTGATTTTTTCATGTTCAGCCCCCTTATCGCTGAGAAATGAATGCGGATTCCTTCTTAGCAAAAGATTATTTAAACCGGACAATCGGTATGCCGAAAAACCGATAGGTTCATGTTTGGCGGAGCCGCCCAGAGTTGATGAATAAGGATTGACAGATTGTGGCGTTTGTTATATTATTTTTCCGTTAAGAGGGAGTAGTTATTTTTATAAGGTCAACATACTGGCGGGGTTCCGCCTGGCCTTGTAACCGCTGGCGGAAACGAGACTTTTAACATAATCCCTGGTTGATTATGTTAAAAGTCTTTATTTGTTATCAGGGAGGATGTTGGACATGCATGCCGATATCACCGCTTTTTTGTTCTCGTTAGGTACCGTTGTACTCGCTGAGATGGGCGATAAGACGCAGCTTCTGGCTATGGCTTTTGCCACCCGGTATAAGGCGTCCAAAGTGCTGATAGGCGTATTTCTGGCAACGGTCTTTAACCATGCGCTTGCCGTCGCCGTCGGGAGCTTTATTGCAGGCTTTGAATCGGCGCAGATATGGATACAGGGAATCGCTTCCTTATCGTTTGTGCTGTTCGGATTATGGACGATACGGGGGGACAAGCTTGAGGGCGAGGAAAACAGGACGACCAGGTTCGGCGCGGTTGCCACGGTGACCCTGGCTTTTTTCCTGGCCGAGATGGGCGATAAAACGCAGCTTGCCACGATTGCGCTTTCCGCGAAATTTGCGCAGACCCCTGCTGGCGTTTTGATTGGAACCACGACCGGCATGCTGATTGCTGACGGCATAGGTATTATCATCGGAGTCGTGATGTGCAGGAAGATTCCCGAGCGGACGATTAAGCTTGTTTCAGCCGTTGCTTTTATTCTTTTCGGCTTCATAGGCAGCTACGAGATCGCCAGCGAAAAACTGCATATGGAGACCGGCGCGATCATAGCGGTATTGGGCGCGCTCGCTTTGGTAACCGGCCTGGCGGCATACCGCCTGGTGCGAGGAACGAGGCAGGAAAATCCCTGACGGTTGCGGTTGTGGCGGTTTTTGTATTCTTTTACCATGCGGCCAAAATCCAACTTTATATAAAACGGGAGCCGTCCCATTCGGACAGCCCCCGTTCCAAGCAAAGGCGTATTTCCCGTTACGGCTGTCGAACCACCGCGCTATTGCAGCGATTGTTCCGCGATTTCTATGGCTGAACGGACCATCCGGCCGCAGTCCCTCGACGCCACGGAACCCCATCCGTCACGGCGAACCTGGTCGTCTACGCCCAATTTGCGGGCGATTTCCTGTTTCAAAGCTTCCGACATTACGCCACGCCTTGACATCGTTGCAACCTCCTTTGCCCAAGCAAAATAAACTGAACACCAGTTACTGCTTGATTATTATTTTGCCCTTTTTATCTGTATTTTTGTCCGGTAATGCCTGACATGCAAACCATGCGCTCCCACACATAGCGTGATTTGTAAACCATAAGAAAGATTCCCGCTAAGCAGGAATCTTCCCCCTGTTTGATTAAAGATTGTTTTCCGCGTTCGAGATCATGCGCTTGACCATCTGGCCGCCGATCGGGCCGCCCTGATAGCCGTTTACCTTGCTTGGCAGATCGCCTTTGTATTGATCATTGTTTTCCTTGACAAACTGCAGATGGCCGATTTCATTGGCGCATTCCATCTTGAACTTTGTCCACGGATGGTCAGGGCCGTACTTGCGGTTTTTTGAAGCCATTAAAATGTCCTCCTTTCTCCGGCATCGCTTAAAAGCAGATTATTCGTAAATATATTTTTTACAAATACGTGTTGAAAAACCGCGCCAAATTATTCTAGATACGCCGTTTTTATTTGAATTCTGGATAATATTTACGCTCTAAAATATATATCTGAGACAGTTGCTGGCAGATACATCATAAAGCCGGTGCTATGGGAAGGCTTTATCCGCGTTTCATTAACAATTATTTCAGGCGTTGTTCATATAATGAAAAAGCAGGAAGGCTGGATGCTGTTGATAAGCGGATAAATTTTAAGGGTGGTTGCACATGGATTCAAGGGAACTTTTTGCGCGGATGATCAAATGTGAGGCAGGGGGTGAAGGGGAAAACGGAATGAAGGCTGTGGCTTCCGTCATCATGAACAGGGTAAACGTATCATACGGCGAGTATTTACGGACGGGGCAGGGGAATCTGCGCAGGGTCATGGAACAGCCCTACCAGTTCACGTGCTATATGACCGAGGTCGGCGGGGAGCCGAATCCGCAGACGGTGTGGAGCAATCCGCCGGAGCAGATACACTATGATATAGCGGACTGGGCCCTATCTGGGAACATTCTCCAGGGGGTCGATGACAGCCTGTGGTATATGAACCCGTATGTGGTGGTTTGTCCGTCCTATTTCCCCTACAATCAAACAGGCGTGATACACAACCGCATCGGGGAGCACTGCTTTTATATACCGACCAGCTTGTATGCCCAAACCTGATCCGAAAAAGGAGGAGTGATTATGCTGGAGCCGAACAGTCCGGCTTACCTCGGCGATTGTAATACATACGGATATACTATGGGACGGCAAACCGGCCCGGGGATGCCGCAGCAGGGAATGCCTGCGCCGCAGTACCAGGCAACGGGTACGGGCGCTGGGCCGGTAATGGCGCAGGACTTGATGCCCATGACGGTGGCAAACCCGTATTTCCTTGCCGGATATCTGCAGAATTTTATCGGCCAAATCGTACGGGTGCAGTTTTCTCTCGGGACAACGGGTGCGATTACGGATAAAACGGGGCAACTCATTGAAGTAGGGGCGACGTATATTGCGCTCAGGCTGATTCCGTCGAATTTTGAGGTAGTCGGGGACATTTTTTCCGTTAAATTCGTGACCCTGTATCCGCTGAACATGGTATAAAAGCGAGTAGAATTACTCTCACGCGCATTCCCCGAAATCTTACGCAAAACGGGTCATGACTGCGTACAATACGATGGTGGTTTTTTAAGGATTGCACATATTCTGTTCAAATGAAAATCAAGGAGGAAGAGCAATATGCAGGAGAACAATTCGAATTATTCCAGGCAGGGGCAGCCGGCGGGAGCCGGAACGCAACAGCAGCCGGCGCAGTTTTATCAGCCGGCAATGCCGGGCGCAATGCCCGGTGCAGCGCCGGCAATGCCGGGCGCGATGCAGGGAGCCGTTCCGCCCAGCCAGATGGTGCCGTCGACGGTGGCAAGCCCGTATTATCTGGCGGGATATCTGCAAAGACATATCGGAAAAACGGTACGGGTCGAGTTTTCCCTGGGAACTACCGGGGCATTAACCGACAGAACCGGCCAGTTAAAGGAAGTAGGAGCAAGCTACATCGTTTTAAGGCAATACCCGTCAAATTTTGATTTTGTCGGTGACCTTTACTCGATTAAATTTGTTACAATATATAATTAATCCCAAAATGATTCTCCCGCGGGATAAACGGGGGAATCTCCGCGTGTGATGCGTGGACAGGCTTTAAGGCCAAGACATTTGATTACATATTTTTTCTTTATAACGCCGATTTTAAAAGCTGTTTCGTATATAATAATAAAAAAATCAATGAGATACACCCGAAAATTGAACAATATTGTTTATATGGCATAATAAGCGTGTAGTTATTATGCAAAGTACCGTTATTAGTCCAGGAGCCGATATTATGAACTATTTGCGAAGATTGATAACCCGGATTCCGTATGACTCCAAGGATGCGTTCCTTATGGAGATCTATAACGAGAACCTGCTGCGGGCAATTTTTGCAGCAATTATAGTAATTGTCAGTGAAACGGTGCTTGTTATTTTTTTAAGGGATAAAATCTTCTGCACGGATTTGATTGTATATTGCATCATCGCCTTCAACGTTTTGTTCTTTCCTGTTTTATGCATTGTATACAAAAAGAACAATGCCTCAGGAACCTCTTTAAAAAAGACAGTATCACTGTCATATATTTTCGGGCTGCTTCTTCTATATTGTGCTCTGGCTGTTCTTCCGCAGGACAGGCTTGCTTCCATAAACACATATATTATGGCAATTTTTGGTATAGCTGCATTCATGTATATTCAGCCGGTGGAGAGTTTTATTTTGTTTTTTTCGGTGTATATGGGCTTTTTTGTTGTTCTACCGTTTTATCAGAGGGACGGGGACATTGTCACAATCCTGAGGTTGAATGCATTGATTATGAATGTGTTCGCATGGATCTTAAGCAGGCTTGTCTTCCGTATGAAAGTCCTGTCTTTTACGGATAAAAAAATCATTGAGCAAAAGAACACGATCTTAAATGAAATGGTAATCCGGGACCCCATGACCTCGTTATTGAACCATGAAAACGCGTTCAAGAAGCTCAATGAGGAGATTAGAAAAGCGAACCGCATCGGATATCCGTTATCCATTGCCATGGTGGACATCGATAATTTTAAGCATATCAACGACCGCTACGGGCATCAGGCAGGAGATGACGTGATTGTGCATGTTGCCAATCTCCTTGTGGAATCCTGCAGGAACACGGATATTATCTGCAGGTACGGCGGCGAGGAATATATGCTCATTTTGCCTGACACCGCCACGGAGGAGGCAAAACATCTGGCCGAACGCATACGGATGAGGGTTGAGACCACCGAGTTTATAAATGGAGTCTGTGTAACCGTAAGCGGCGGAATTAGTCAATACCGCGGTGAAAGCATAAAGGAATTAATTTATAGAGCGGACCAACAGCTCTATAAAGCCAAGTATAATGGAAAAAACCAGTTTTCGGCTGCTGAGGGGAATGAAGATTTCCTCGGCAATCCGACCTGAAAAACATGCTTTTCTTAATATTATTTCTGCGCGCCATGCGATTTGACCAAAAGTGTTTCCATTTATTCTTGAAATTTATGGTTAAATCAAATAATATGAAACAGGCAAAATCTATCTGTATAGTATAATTATGGGCGGGCACGAATGCACAACCGAAAAACAGCGGGGAAAAGGCGTAATATTATATATAGAAAGAGTGTATTCGGTTGTTAAAGATGTAAGCATATGGTTTAATTTTCCTGTAAGGGCTTTTGCAGGGTAACTCGGATCAATAATACGCTGGACGTGGCGACTGTTGCGGTACAGACAATAAATTTCAGGCGGGGAATGAAACAAAGGAATAATGAAATAATGTTTGAACGGTTCAGAAAACACATTGCGGTATTACTTACATTCTGCATAGCATTTTTCCAATTGCCGGCCGCCGCTTTTGCGGATGACACTGATTTCACATATTCGGTCGACGGCGGGGAAGTGACCATCACCGGCTATACGGGGAGCGGCGGTGACGCCGTCATTCCGGATACGATCGGCGCAAATCCGGTGGTCGCCATTGGTACAAATGCATTTTCAGACGAAGCCTCCATCACTTCAATCCAAATTCCGGATACTGTTACAACCATCGGCGACGGGGCGTTTTCGGGCTGCACAAGCCTTGAAAAAGCGTACTTTAAGGGGCATATGCCCGGTTTCGGCACGGACGTTTTTGCTGGTGTTAAAGCAGGCTTTCGCGCATATCATCATTTGACGGATACGACATGGGATGCATATGCGCTTACCGATAAACAGCCGTATGTTGTGCAGACGGTCAAATTCCATGACGGCACCACGCCCGATTCCGTGTCCATGGCGGATGTAACGGACGGAAAACTGAGCGCGCTTGACGACCCTGTCCGTGGCGGATATACTTTTGCGGGCTGGTATGATAACGAAGCGTATACGGGTGAAGCATGGGATTTCGCAACGGATACGGTGGGCGGAGACATCACTTTCCACGCGAAATGGGTTTTAGCTCCGCCCGCGGTTCCGCAATCCGTCACCGCGGTTTCCGCTGGGTATGACAGCGTCAGGATAAGCTGGGACGCTGTATCCGGCGCCGACGGATATACCGTGTACCGTTCAACCACGAGCACAGGGGACTATACGCCTGTAAAAGATACGGCATCAACGAGCTATACCGATACTGGCCTGACTACGGGACAGACCTATTATTACAAGGTTGAGGCATATAATGATGCTGGAAGCAGCGGTCTCTCCTCCGCTGCATCGGCAAGGCCTGTTCCCGCTGCACCGGAATCCGTCACTGCAGTCTCGGCCGCATCTGACAGCATAATGATAAGCTGGGATGCGGTAGCAGGTGCGGACGGGTATTTCATATACCGCGCTGCTTCGAGTACGGGCGAATATTCGCTTATCTGCAATGCGAAGGCTACCAGCATCATCGACAGGGGACTAACACTGGGGCAACTTTATTATTATAAAGTCAGGGCATATAAAGACATTGGTTCAGAAAGGTTTAGAAGCGAATACTCCAAGGTTGTATCGGCAAGGCCGGTAACCTCTGTGCCGCAATCTGTTAAAGCGGTTTCAGCGTCCTATAACAGTATAAAGATAAGCTGGGGAGCAGTAACCGGAGCAGACGGTTATATGGTTTGCCGCTCAACCTCAAGCACAGGTACATTTACGGCTTTTTGTAATGCGAGAGTGACCAGTATAACGGATTCCGGTTTGACAACGGGCCAGACGTATTATTACATGGTACGCCCATACAGATTTGTAAACTCGGTACGTTTATACGGGACGCAATCTCCGGTCGTATCGGCAAAGCCTGTTCCAGCTATGCCTTCGTCCGTTAAAGCTGTTGCATACGGATATACCGGTATCAAGGTGAGCTGGAGTGCGGTATCCGGCGCGTACGCCTATACGGTTTACCGCTCAAATAAGAGCACGGGGCCTTTTTCCGCCGTAACAGCCACGAGACGAACAAGTTATGTAGATAACTTTCTCAAAACGAGCAAGACGTATTACTATAAAATAGTAGCCTACTGCAAACTGGAAAACGGTACAAAAGTCTATGGCGGCTATTCGCAGATGGTGTCCTCCAAACCCGGCACAGCCGATATTTATGACAAGCTCATCGCAACAGCCCAGCGTGAACTCGGCTATGAAGAGGTCAAAGCGAACCCCACCGATGCGGATGGCTGGACAAAATACGCGGTGGATTACCCCATATGGAAATACGGCGCATGGTGCGCGTGTTTCGTTACCTGGTGCGCAAAGCAGGTGAACCTGCTGGGTACGACCATTCCCAAATACTCCTGGGTGCTGAGCGGCAAGGCGTGGTATAAGGAGCGCGGCCGGTTTAAGGATGTAAGCTCAAGCTATGTCCCCAAGAAAGGAGACGTAATCTTTTTCCATGAGCCGGATTCCCCGGCCAATTCCGATAATCATACGGGTTTTGTGGAAGCGTATGATCCTGAGAAAAAAATCATCTATACCATTGAGGGGAACATTCACGACAGCGTGGACCGGGATATACACGGCAGGTTCGACGCTTATGTCACCGGTTTCGGCGTGAACGGCGGAACGAGCCTGGGGCAGATACCGGTTATTGTGCCTTTGCAGGCCAAGGCCGTTGCGTTGTCGGGCGCCAGCATCAAGGTAAGCTGGGACGATACGGACAGCACCTGCACATATGAAGTCTATCGCACGGCAGCTTTAGGCGGGACGTATACGTACCTGGGATCCACGACCTCAGGCAGCTATACCGATGAAGGGCTGACAACGGGGAAAACTTACTATTACAAGGTACGCGCTTACAGGGTTGTCGATGGAACTAGGATATACAGCGTGTATACACAGCCATTGTCGGCAAAAACATCATGAGTCATCATCGGTAAGCTGTGCTGCTGCGCATCGGCTGGATGCCTTGATCTGACGAATATAAAAAGGATATTCCATATGCTTTGTCGAATCTTCCATACAATCCGCTCCTGATGCGTGTAAAGTAATAAGGAGGATATGGTAAATATGAAAAGGATATGGATACCATTGGCGATAGCGCTATTGCTTCTTGCGGGGTGTATACCGCAGACCGGTACGGGTAATGCCCCCCAGCCCACGGTGCAGCAGACGGCCCAGGCCACCGCTGCCGCGAGCGTTGCCGCGAGCGTTGCCGCAACTCCCACGATACCGGCGCAGACGGCGACGCCTGCTTGGACGCCTTCCGCCTCGGCGCCAGCCTACTGGCCTTCCCAGATTCCTGCAAGCGTACCGGTATTTACCTACGGACAGCATGTCCAGACCACTGTTTACGGGGGAGAGGTCACAATTGTTTTCTCGGGTGTTTCCAAGGAGAATTACGCTGAATACAGGGATAAACTGAAAAGCGCCGGATTTTATCTGGCCGACGAGAGCATTGAACCGGTGGGCGTAAGCGAGTTCACCATGAACGGGTCCAACTGTGTGATAACCCTGCGGGTGACTAAGGACGATTATGCTGAATTAAAGTACACGCCCGCAGGATAAGACGCGGACTTTGCCTGCATTGTGGCGCTGTATAACGCATCAGCCTTGTATTCGCCTGATACGGCCCCTTCGTAATGAAGCGGCCGTACTTTTTGCCTTAACCACAACGGGGACGTCTATTGGAAACGGCGCAATGAGGACTTTTTGGGTTAAAGGCATTTCCAATAATTTACTATTTTTTCGGGGAATAATACGTTTAGATGATAAAAAGTTTGTCTCTATCTACGAATACAACATGTAGTTCGATCAAGAAAACGCATGCCGGTATGAGAATCGCAAACGAGACGGCAGAGGCGTTGAGCAATATCGTTGACAGCGTCAATAAGGCGGTCCATTTGGGAAACGAAATCGCTGCTGCATCCAATGAGCAGGCCATAGGCATCGCAGAGATACAGCAGGGGATTGCGCAGCTCTCACAGGTTGTTCAGAACAATTCAGTTACTGCACAGGAAGGCGCAATGGCAGGCGAAGAACTCTTTGGGCAATCTGAACTGCTCAGGGAAAAGGTACGGCAGTTCAGATTGAAGGATAACCGGCACAAAAACATACATATGAATACGGAACAGCATGACCGTATGCGAACGCCGCTGAGGCTGATTGCAGCAACAGAGGCAAAAGGATGAACAGCAAGTATTAGAAAACGGCCTAGGCCGGTGCCGTTTACGGCGCCGGCTTTTTTGGGACATCCGCCAAAATGTTCAGACCCGGTATCACAACCTGAGACTTTTACATAATTTATGTTTTTAATTTTTCAAATCTATGATTTAATAAACATAGAAACGCTGTATCAGGAAAGCAAAGCCTTGAAAATGCTTGGGCGCATGCAAAAAATATGCAAACGCCAGAAGGAGATAAAATGAAAACAAGAGCTGAAATCAAGATGCAGGCCAGGATCGCATTCCGCGCGCAGTACGGGAACGCGCTCGGCGTGTTTCTGCTGTTCACGCTGCTGTCCTCGGTTATCCCCGGGGTCGGCTGGTTGCTGCTCATGCCGCCGCTGCTGGTGGGGTACAGCTACTTTTCCATAAAGGTTTTCAATCAGGAACAGGTGCTTTCATCCGACTTTTTTTCGAAAGGGTTTGCCGATTACGGAAGGAACCTGGCGGGGGTCCTGTGGATGTATCTTTTTATTTTCCTCTGGTCGCTTCTGCTGTTCATCCCGGGTATCATCAAGGCGCTGTCTTACTGGATGACGCCGTATATCCTCGCGGACTGTCCGAAAGTAGAGCCGGCGGAGGCCCTGAAGCTTTCGATGCGGATGACACAGGGGTACAAGGGTGAAATTTTCGTCATGTTCCTCAGTTTCATAGGCTGGATGTTGCTTTCCGCGATGACGGGTATGATACTGTACCTGTTTTATGTCGGGCCGTATATACACACGAGCCTTGCCGGATACTACCTGGAGCTTAAGAAGAACGCGCTGGAAAAGGGCGTTGTGCGTCCGGAAGAACTGGCATAAGCCAAGTAGGATAATAATAAGCCGCGCCAATAAGGCGGCCTTATGCCGATGACAAATCCCAGGATTTGTCATCGGTTTTTAATACCCGAAAGGATATATCTGGCTGTCTGCCGTACCTTTTCAAGGGGGCTTACAGACATCGCCTCCATCCGCAGGAGCGGGCGCCGCCGCGTCGGGCAGGTTTGCGGCGCAGAGGCTGTGCATGCGGGAAGGGATACCGTTCAAAACGAAATAACAGTCAATTTACGCATGCGTTTGAACCCAAAACATGCAAAGCGCCGCAACGTGCAGTCCACGTTGCGGCGCTTTGTTTTGATCGGGTGTTTTTAACCGGGGAGAGAGATATCAGGCGAAAATCATTCCGCCGTCGGTGATGATGGACTGCCCGGTGATATAATCGGCCGCAGGTGAAGCCAGGAAGGATACGAGGTCGGCGACATCATCCGGGTACTGCGGACGCCCCATCAGTATGCCCGATGTGAACGTCTTCCACGCTCCACCTGTTTCCATACCGAGATAGGGTGAAAGGTCTTTGTCGATCGCAACCCACATGTCGGTGTCCACCACGCCGGGGCAGTAGGCGTTGACCGTGATCTTAGGCGCTACCTCCTGCGCGAGGGACTGTGTGAGGGACCGGACTGCGGCTTTTGTACAGCAGTAGCCGCCAAGATAGGAGAAACCTTTATGGGAGGCGATGCTGCCGCAGTTGATGATCTTATAGATAGCGTCATCGGGCTGTTTTTTCATCTGCCTCGCCGCAATGGTCGCGCACAGGAACACGCCCTTAATGTTTACGGCATAGAGCCTATCCATGTCTTCGACCTTCGTATCGTCCCACGACTTGGTGACGGCGATACCGGCGTTGGCTACCATGACGTCCAGCTTGCCGAATTTCTTCACGGTCGCGTCGACCAGGGCCTGAACGTCTTTTTCCTGCGTCACATCACCTGCAACGGCCATGCTCGAAACGCCCAGCGCCTCGATTTCCTTGGCCACCTTTTCAACATTATCCGCCATAATGTCGTTTACCACCACGTCCATTCCGTCCTTGGCCAGCTTCAGGGCAATCGCCCTGCCGATGTTGCGGCCCGCACCTGTTACGATAGCAGTTTTACCCATTCTTTCTTCCACTCCCTTTTAGATTTGATTTATCCTTTGAGAAGGAGAACCCCGTCCCCTTTCCGCCGGATACTGTAAAAACCGTATAAAAACCATGCCCTGCAAAAATAAGCGTGCACAGCCATCTTACATATATTGAATTAACGGAATACGCTCCTGTTCCAATAAGGATTTAGTTCATTTACGCTGGGATTATTGTGTAGGACTAAGGATGATAAGGGTTTGAGAATGCTGTTCGTTTTACATGATTGTGCGTTGCGTAAGAAGCAAAAGCTAAGTAAATGAAGGATGCTGGAAATTTCCGTTGTCAAAGTTGTTATACATTATATTAGATAATTACGCAACAAATGTCAATATGAAAGTACGAAATTTTGGCCAAAATATACAAATTATTGTATGACCCCTTTGGCGAGACAGGTGACCGTGTCAAACTATGTCAGCAGGGTTTTGCCGGAGACGGAATAAACAGATGCTGGCTCGCAAAATGCTGCCTGCGCTCAGGTGTTAAAAGAAGTTGACCGGCATATCGCCAGAGAGCACTTTTTGCTGGCTTTCTGCTATCCGGTCCTTTTTCAGGTATTTGAAAAGCAATTTTTTCAGGCCGTAGTTTTCTTTATTGATTAGTATCGTAGGCGTAATGACGTCATGCGCGGAAAAGCCGGGAAGGTCAAGCTTCACCGCCCGGAAATAAGTATATGGCTGAATCCAGTCATCCTTGCGATAGATTACACAGTCGACCTGACGCTTGGTCATTAGATCATGAAAGCCGATATAAGGGGCTACAACCAGCTCAATATTTTTATCCCTGAATAGTTTTTGCGTGATCAAATACTGGTCGGCGGAGGTCGGATCCACGGCTACGCGCATGCCATCCGTTATAGTGGAAAATGCAGGATTCATGAAATACACATAGTATTCATGTGAGTATTGGCAATCATCCAACTGAAAAGCGGCTTCCAAAGACGGATTATTTTCAAGAAAGATTTGTGCCGAGCCTTTGGTGACTATGATAAAATCGTAAACTTTTTTGAGCAGTGCATCAATCCGCCTCTGTGAGCCGGTCACGAAAGCAAAAGAAAAGGGAATGGGACATTGGGACATCTCGTGACAAATGGCGGTGGTCAGGCTGGACAGCAGCGGATTGAGGGGAACGGGCATGCTTCCGGTAAGGGAATCCCAGCCTGTAAACTTCTGGAGTTTTAAAAGGTCGATGCCTGTGAGCAAAGTACCCTTTGAACCGCTTTTTAATATGGTGATACACTCATTTTCCTCCAGGAGCGCGAGTGCATTCTGTACGGTACCCCGTGACGTGGAAAACCGTTGCGTATATTCTGCGATGGTGGGGAGCCTTGTTCCTACCTCCATTGAAAAAAAATCCCGCGCAAGCTTTTCCGTCACTATGCCGGATTTTTTGTAGAACGTATCGAACATGCGGTTTATCCCCTTTTTTTTGATTCATTATAATATAAAAAGCCTCCAAAAGCGAATGATGGAATAAAAGGATGTAAGGTGGCGGATTATAGCTTAAACGACCAAATGACATCAGCATGGAGTACATTTCTATGATTAAAAGTAAGCGGGCTTTTCGAGTTTCGACCCCCGTTTTTCAATTCCTAAAATTTTTAATCTATTGCAAGAAAAACCATTTGACACATTTCAGCAATTTATATATAATTTTGTATAATTTTTTGTACAAAATAAACTCGGGTGTGGTTTATGGGAAAAGGGGTACAGTGTCGGCACGGAGAACATGAGGAAGGAAGTTTATACGGGAAGTCGCTAAACAGGAAGGCTGAATACTCCAAACAATATTTTTTAGGAGGAAAAGACATGGAACCTATGTTGAAAAATGTTGCGCAGGTTGCTATTGTTGTTAAAGACTGTGATGCGATGGTAAAAAAATATGCTGACGAATACGGAATCGGGCCATGGGTTTTTTACGAATTTAACCCGGATACCATTGAGAACATGATCATACGCGGGGAACGGGTAGATTATGCGATGCGGCTGGCATTTTGCAGCATTGGAAATGTGCAATGGGAGATTATTGAACCGAAAGACGATATAAGCATCTATGCAGAATTCCTCAGAGAGCACGGAGAGGGACTGCATCACTGCGCATTTATAAGCGACCACAAAGAGATCGATCAAAAGATGAGGAGTAAAGGCTATAAGGTTCTGCAGGCAGGCACCTGGGACGGATTCACCTATACATACTACCCGACCCAGGAGGAGCTCGGCGTAATCGTCGAGACGCACGATTTTCCCAAGGGATGGGAATGGCCCGAACCGGTTGCGGTTTATCCGCCCAAATAAAAGATGAAAGCAGGGTGCAGGAGGAGTGCATCCCTCCTGCGTAGGCCGCCGGCAAATACAAAGGGGATTTGCCGGCGGCTTTTGTGTGCGGTGAAATGCCGCTTTTCGCGCCATTCACGCAAGCATTTCGTATATGCCTAAGGCGATGATGATCGATGCGGAAATCATAGGGGCATATTTGCCCAGCATCCTGCTGAATATTCCATTTCCCAGATATAAGCCAATTTGCAGGAATACAACGCTCATTGCAAAGGTGGAAACAACCGTTAACACAATGCTCAGCGACATGATGCTCGCGGCAATACCTGCTCCGATGTTGTTGAGCGTCAGTCCTAACGCCACAAGCGCGGCCTCACGGGAGTCGATGCTGCCCGATTGGTCCCTATCCGATTTTTCCGCGTACTGCGTCATCGTGTCTATGTTTTTTGCACTCACGTTTTGATCATCCGGCGGAACATGCTTTTGTACGACGCTTAATACTCCGAAATACAATCCCAGCAGTATTAAGATTCCCGGCCCTATGTAGTTCATTGCCTCCAAGGGAAGCAATTGCGCTATCGTTTTCCCTATCAGCATCGAAATCAGCGTGCCCAGCGATGTGATAACTGCAATGATCAGGTTCTGAAGCAGGGTGATCCTTATTCTCTTTAACCCGTAAGCCATACCGATTACAACGTTATCCAGAGACATGCTGAAGACCAGTGCCGCAATGACCATAGCGCAATCCACCTCCCGAATAATCACCCCATTGTATGCGGAAGGCAGAGCGGAAGTGAGCATCCCGGCAAAGGCCCCTTGCATCGAGCCTCCAGATAACACATTGCTTCAAAACGATATGAAAATGTATATTCCGTATAAAGCCAGCAGAACCGCCGCCTGTATACGGCTTATCCTCCGTGTGACAAAAGAAGGAAGGGTCAATGCTATGATCATGAGTATTGAAAAGGGCAGATCCCAATTCCTGATCTGGGGCGGCATATCAAGCGGCCGGAAGATGGATGACGCGCCGATAACCATCGAAATGTTTATTATGTTTGCGCCGATAATATTGCCTACGGATAAGTTCCGGTGGCCTTTAACAAGTGCCGTTACCGACGTGACCAATTCAGGAAGCGATGTGCCCAGCGCGATAAAGGTCAGGCTGATGATGACGTCCGGAACCTTGAGAATGGCTGCAAGGACGATTCCGTTATCAACAAGCAGCCTCGCGCCTGCCACAATAGAAAATGCGCCTGCAAAGAATTTAAGAATATTTCCGCCTTTTTCCTTTGCCGTTGCCCTTCTTGATATAGCAGCGGGAATTCGGGCGGGCTTTAAATTGTCCGGCGAATTCTTCTTGATTCTCACTTCCAAATAATTGACGAGAACATAGACAATAACGCCCAGGATCAATAGTACGGTGTCCATGCTTCCGATTTTTCCGTCAAGGGACATGAGCAATAAGGCGAATATATAAAAAACCATGATGAAGGCTTTTATATTGAAGATCCGTGAATTGATTTTTGTCGGTGAAATTACATTGCATATTCCCAGAATCAATCCGATGTTGCATATGGTCGAGCCTATCGCGTTTCCCAATGCCATGTCGCCGTGACCCTGAATGGCCGACGTGGCGGATACCATGAGTTCGGGGAACGTTGTTCCAAGGCTCACGATTGTGGCCCCTATCAGGATATCCGGCATGCCTGTGATTTTCGCGACCCATGAGGCGGCGTCGATGAACCAGTTCCCGCCCTTGATGATGAGCAATAAACCCAAAGCAAAAAGCAAACAGGTGGTCAATACGTCCATTGATCCAACCCCTCCCGGATAATTGCGCCTTGAGAGGCTTCATTCTGAAAAACGGTGTCAGGGAACCATGTTTTTTTATCTCACATTGGGCATCTATATTACGCCGGAGAAAGAAAAATGTCTGGGACACATACTTTGTGATATATATGCTTATGGCGGCCGCCGGGATTCGACATGTTTCGCTGGAATCATAGGGCAGGACAAGTTATAATCTATATATGGCACGAACGAGAAAAAAGAGAATGAACATACCCAGGCATATTGCAGTCATTATGGCGGCGCTCGTCCTCATGGCGGGCGGGTTCGCCCTGTTTTGCAGGCTGCACGTGGATCAGGCGCGCGCCGGGGGTATCTACCCGATACAGAAAATGGAGAATATCCCGCAGGCCGATTATATCATCGTGCCCGGTTGTGCAATCAACAGCGGGGTGTTTTCCCAACACCTGCAGGACCGGATGGACAGCGCAATCATGCTGTATAAGGCGGGCAGGGCCCAAAAGATGCTGCTGTCGGGGGGATTTTCGCAAAGCAGCAACGCTTTTGAGGCGGATCTCATGCGCGACTATGCTATTGAAAAGGGTGTACCGTCGGATGCCATTATCGTAGATAACGCCGGCCTCGACACCCTTGATACCATGTTCCGCGCCAGGGAATACTTTGGCGATAAGAAGGCGCTCATTTGCACGCAGGACCAGTTCGCCGCGCGTACGCTGTATCTGGCGCGCGCAGCGGGCGTATCCTGCACGCTGGTAAGGTCGGACATACAGGAATATGCCTGGAGTATCCTCGAAGATATCCGAGAATTTTTTGCGGCAACGAAGGCGTTTATTGAGGTGCAGGCAGGCGCCGGCCCCGCGCAGACAGTTGCGCAGCTGCCGTTTGAGACGAAGTGAAATTTGCATACAAAAATAAGCTCCTCAGCAATGGGGAGCTTATTCATGTCCATTGACCGTTCAGGATTCTTCGCTGTGCTCTTAATGACAATTATTATTCAGCGTTGCCTTCGGGTAACAGCCCCGTGTCCTTTTGCAGCTCAAACCAGAAGGTCGCGCCTTTATCGTATTCGTTTTTAGCGCCGAAGGCTGTTCCGTGCATCAGCATGGCCGCCTTTACGATAGCAAGCCCCAGCCCGTGGCTCAGGTCAGCGGCGGTATTGCCGTCGCCGCCTTTATAGTAGCGGTCCCAGATGTGCTCGATGTGGTCCTTGGGGATGCCCGCGCCGGTGTCGGTGATGCTGACGCGCACCCGTGCGCCGGTCTCCTGCACCGAAACGGTGACGCGCCTGTCCTCTCCCGTGTGCGCCACGGCATTGTTCAAAAGGTTATAGAGCACCTGTTCGATGCGTTCCTCGTCGGCATAGACCATTGCAGGCACAGCGGCTTCAAAGACGAAGCGGTATCCGTCCCGCTGGCTGTGTATGGCGTATCTTGTGAGGACATCCCGGATTTTCTGCACGATATCGAAGGCGGCGGGGTGAAGCTCCGCTGCGCCCGCCTGCATTTTCGAGAGGTCAAGCAGGTTTTGCACCAGGCTTGCCAGCCGGTCGCACTCCTCTATAATGATGCCAAGGTGCGCGTTGCGTTTGGCTTCGCTTCCGCCTGAAATATCGCGGATCATTTCTGCGTAGGCCTTGATCATGGTGAGCGGCGTGCGCAGGTCGTGCGAAACGTTGGCTATCAGCTCGCGGCGCAGCGTATCTACCTTTTGCAGGCCCTGGGACGCATAATTCAACGTGCCCGCGAGCTGATTGATCTCGTCGTAGCCGTCCTGCTCGAACACAACATTATAATTTCCCGCGGCAAGCTGCGCGGATGTTTTGGTTATCCTCTGGATGGGCCGGGAGATCCTGGAGGCGATGATCAGGGAGATACCGAGCGCCAGCGCAAGTATGATCAGGGTGATGATGATAAGCTGGTTGCTCAGTATCTGCACGGTCTCCCTGAGCGGCATGAGCTGCGAGCTGATGATAAGCGCCGCAGGCTCGCTCTGCGGCGAGTAGATCACCTGCCCATACAACAGCATGGGCCTTTGCTGCATGTCCTCAAAATTTTGCAGGAATACGGCGCCGGGCTGACGCAGCACATTGTCTATGATTGCTTTGCTGATGCCCTTGAGCCTGTCCTGAGGCTCCTGTCCGTGGTTCGGGTTGTATTTATCCGATAGGTTCTGAACGGATGAAATGAAGTCCCTGCCCACCGGGTCCACGTAATAGACAGCGTTGCCGGAGGTGTCCATGATCGCGATGAATACGTCCTTCTCGTTCGCTATCTGGTCAAGCTTCGTTTTAAGCGCTATTCCCGAAACTTCCGAGTACAGGGAAGAAATGCTGTTTGCGGCAGAGGAAATGTTCTGCTCCTTCATTTTTTTGTAGTAGGTGTTGATGAACACGGTTTGAAGCAGCCATAACAGGCTCAGTATGATAAAAGAGAAGAGCATGAAATATATCCATAATTTAAACTTGATGCTGTGTGTGTTAAGCTTCAAATTTATACCCCGTCCCCCGCAGCGTAATGATAAATTTCCGGTAAGGCCCCAGCTTTGCCCGCAGCATCTTGATATGCGTATCCACCGTCCTGTCATCGCCGAAGAAGGTATAGCCCCACACGCTCGAAAGCAGGTTTTCACGGGTAAAGGCGGTGTTGCGGTGCTGCGCCATGAAAAAGAGCAGGTCGTATTCCTTGGGCGTCAGCGCGACGGCTTCGCCGTCCACAACGACTTTTTTGCCTTTGAAATCGATTTCCAGCCCTTCGAACACGCGCTTTTCGAGCGCGGAGTAGGAAGGCGTGGCGGTGTTGCGCTGGAGGATGACCTTCACACGGGCCATCAGTTCCTTCGGACTGAACGGCTTCACGACATAATCGTCGATCCCGAGTTCGAAACCGAAGAGCTTGTCGAACTCTTCTCCGCGCGCCGAGAGCATCAGGACGGGGATGTCCTTGTTCCTGCGTATGGCTTTGCACGCGGAGAACCCGTCCAGCCTGGGCATCATGATATCCAGTATCATCAGATCGAAATTGTTTTTTTCGCAAAGCTCCACGGCCTCCATGCCGTCACAGGCCTCGGTCACTTCATGCCCTTCAAACTCGGCGTATTCTCTTATGACCGATCTGATACGCGCTTCATCGTCGGCTATCAGGATATGTGCCAACGTTTTTCCCTCCCTGTTATGTGTATTTAAAGTGTACCGTCTCTAAAAGCAGGTTGGATTCGTTACCACACAAGCCCTTTTCCCTTGCTAATGATGTAAAGTGTAGCAGAGTTTGTGACCGATGACAAACCCCCGTGTTTGCCATCAGGGCCATTGCCTGTGTGGGTAGGCTGTTGAAAAACCTTTTCCGTCATAATCTTTAGATTCTTCAGTCGCATCGCCTCTTCAGAATGACAAAATAGGCGGTTGGGGGATAAGCCTCCCCCAACCTGAAATAATATTTATCCGTCGTACCGCAGCGCTTCGATGGGGTGGAGCTTTGATGCTTTGTTTGCCGGATAGAGGCCGAATATCAGGCCGATGACCAGTGAAAAGCCTATGGCGAGTTCTGCGATGCCAGCAGAGAGCGTAAGGGTCATATCGAGCAGGGGAGACAGGATCTCCATGATGCCAAACGATATGATAAGCCCCAATACCCCGCCCAGCAGGCACACAACCAGCGCCTCGATTAAAAACTGCGTGAGTATGTTCCTTCGTTTTGCGCCGATTGCTTTGCGGATGCCGATTTCGCGCGTCCGTTCGCTTACCGATACGAGCATGATGTTCATGATCCCGATGCCGCCCACCAGCAGCGATATGGCCGCAATGCCGCCCAGCATCAGCGTCAGGGTGCTCATTGCCGAATCGAGGGTGTCGAGCATATCGGTTTGATTGTAGATTTTATAATTATCATTTGAAGTATCGCTGCCCGAAAAGGTATTGCTGGTTGTGACGGCGGCGAACTTCTGGTCCATGTAGTTCGTCAGCACGGCTTCGGCCATGGATACATCAGCCGATGAGGATGCGGATGCATAAAACGTGCTGATGCCGGGGGTGAAGAAGATCCTTTCGGCAAGCGTGAAGGGTATGATAATCTTGTTGTCGTTCGATCCGCTTGTGCTCGAGCCTTCTTCTTCCAATAACCCTATTACGGTGAAATCATAGCCGTCCATGCGGAAGGTGTTGCCTATGACGTTGCGGGAATCGAACAGCTCGTCGGCCACATCCGTGCCGATTACGGCGACATAGCTGCGGTTGTCGATATCGGGCTGCTTGAGGAAACGGCCGCTTGCCACGGTCAGGTTGCGGATGGTGTCGTATCCAGGTATCGTGCCAATAATCGAGCCGTCGGTGTATTCGTTGTCGCCCGCTTTGGTGGTTGCGCTTTGCGTGATGGCGGGCGCGATAGCGGAAATCGAATCGTTGTCCGCCGCCAGTTGGTACAGTTCATCCATGGTGACCGAGCTGTCGCGGGCACCCATGATGTTTACGGTCAACAAATTGGTTCCCAGGCTTTCGATGCTGGACGACACCGAGGAGTTGGCGCCCTGGCCGATTGCCACCAGCACCACAACCGCAATCACGCCGATGATGATGCCCAGTATGGTCAGAAACGAGCGCATTTTATTGCCGGCAATGGATTTGACGGCCATGCGCAGGGATTGCGCTAGCATGAATGCACCTCCTTTGTGTCTCTTACGATTTTTCCGTCCTCTATGTATATCCGGCGTTTCGCCTGATGCGCGATCGAATCATCATGCGTGATGAGCACGATGGTGTTGCCGCCTTCGTGCAGCTGCCGGAAGATGGCGAGCAGCTCTTTTCCTGTTTTGCTGTCCAGGTTTCCTGTCGGCTCGTCGGCCAGTATGAGCGAAGGCTTGCTCGCCAGTGCCCGCGCGATTGCCACGCGCTGCTGCTGACCGCCGGACAGCTCTGTCGGTTTATGGTTTATCCGGTTGGACAGCCCGACGCACTCCAGGGCCTGCAGCGCGCGCTCCCTGCGCTCGGACGGTTTGACATTCTGGTATATCAGGGGGAGCTCGACATTTTCGAGTGCATTGAGCTTGCTCAATAGATTAAAGCTCTGAAAGATGAACCCGATTTTTTTGCTGCGGATCAGCGCCAACTCGTCATCGCTGTATTGATCGACAGGCTGGCCGTCCAATGCATATACGCCGCTGTCAGGCGCATCCAGGCAGCCCATGATGTTCATCAGCGTTGATTTTCCGCTTCCCGAGGGGCCGACGATGGCAACGAACTCGTTCGGCTCCACGCGGAAGGATACTTCGTCAAGGGCATATACGTCCTGATCTCCCATGTGGTATTTCTTGCCAATATCTTGCATCATAATCATGGATCATGTCTCCTTGCGGTTATTTTGACGGTTTCAGTTTGAGGAGCCGTTGGAGCTCTTGTCCGGTGGAGCGCCGCCGTCATTACGTTGCATACCGCCGCCCTGCGGGCCGGTCATGCCCGACAGTCCGCCTAGATTCATATTACCGCTGGTGGAATCGGAGCTTGTTGACTTGACGGTGACGACGACCACCTGGTCATCGGAGGTCAGGCCGCTCTTCACTTCCGCATAGGAATCGTTGGACAGGCCGGTCGTCACGGTTACCTTCTGCCCTGGGTCCTGTGAAGTATCGCTGGGGAGCGAACCGGTGTAGACCCAGACATATTGTTCGCTGCCATTGCTCTGCAGGGCGGATAGCGGCACCATCAGCACGTTCTTGCTTTCCTCGGTCACGATCGTAGCCGTCGCGTTCATGCCGATGCGCAAAGCGTCATCCGCATCGGGCAGGGAGAGCTTTACATCATAGTTGGTCACGCCGTTGGATGCCGTACCCACCTGTGAGATGCTTTTCACGGTTGCGTTGTACGTTTTATCAGAAACCGCGTCTACGGAAACGGTGGCTGTCTGGCCCACGGATATGCTCGATATATCGAGTTCGTCTATAGATACCGTAAGATCCATCGTCTTGCTGGAACTCAGGGTGAACATCGAAGCGCCTTTATTGACGGAGCCGTTCGTCTTGAGCGAGGAAGAGGAAATGATGCCGTCCCGGGGCGCCACCAATGCGCCCGCCGCCTGGATTTGCTGCGCGTATACGAGCGCATTAGCTTTTGCTGTGCGTTGCGCCACCGTGCTCGCATAGTCCTCCGAATCAGGGAGGTTTTTCACTTTGAGCAGGGAGGTGCCGCTGTATACCTTGTCGTTTTCGTCAACATAAAGCTTGCTGACCGTACCGCCCGAAGCCGTGACCGTGATGGGGTGGTTGATTGCGAGCGTCCCGGCGCCCAGCGTTGTGCCATCCAGCGCGGCGGTGGCTTTTGCCCCGACTTTCGGGCCGTTATCGGTAATCGTAACGGTCACGGTCTTCCTGTCGCTGGAAACGCCCTGGACGGTGCCTTCATAGGTATCGACATTCGGAATGGTTACGTCGAGTGTGTCTCCAATCTCCAGCGTTGTTGCCTCTTTCAGCGTAAAGCTGAACTTAAGCTTGCCGTCGGTGGATAGCACGAGCAGCGCTCCGTTTTCGGTCAGCACCGTATTCACTTCGTCTCCCGCCTTGGCGTAAATCTGTTTGACGCGGCCCGGCATGGAAGATGTAATGATATCGGTCGAATCGTTATCCGCGCTCAGATTTTTAATCGTATTATCCAGCGACTTGATTTCGGAGCGCAAAGCGGATATTTCGGAATCCAGCGTAGCAATGTCAATGTTTGCGATGACATCGCCGGCTTGTACGCTTTCGCCCGATTCTGCAACGATAGAAGTGATGCTGAGCGCAACAGGGGCGAGCACGGATGTTTCCGTTCCGGCTGCCAGTGTTCCAGAACCGGAAACATATTTTTGCAGATCCCCGGTTTTGAGCGACACGACCTGATACGTTACGCTTGCGTTGGCCGCGGTGTTGCTTCCCGCAAAAGTAATGACGCCGACAGTGACCAGCGCAACGGCAAGGACGCCGATGATCAGAAACTTACCGGATTTTTTGTTCTTCAAACGTCCAAGTAGTTTTTTGCCTGTTTCTTTAATCTTCATAAGAATATACCTCCGATGGTTTTTTGTTATTGAAGTTTAATAATCAAAGCATTCTAACAGTTTTTAGCTTTATCGCAGCCGTGTTGTTTTTAGTTTTGACTTCCATCCTGTTTTTACGTGAAAATTTAATGGAAATCCACTGAAATCCAACCAGTTATAAACAATTGCAAAAGCCTTCCAACGGGGTGCAGGCTACATAAGCTGTTTGGCGTAATAAGAATAACCCATGAATATGTTGAACGTGTGAAAACAAACGGAGTGTTATGTGAAAAGAATTTCTTTTGAAAACACAGTATTGCGAAAAAAGGGTGTTTTTCACAAAAGCCGCGCTCTGTTATGATGAATCAAAAAACCAGGCTTCCTTTTTGAACAGAAAAGAAAAGCAAAAAAAATGAACGAATAGAAACAAAATCCTGCAAAAAGGGATTGACTTTTTTTATACGGGTGCATATAATTTAATGCATAGGCGAAGGTGCTTTAGGGAAAAATATGTTTCCCCTAAAGCGCTTTTTTGTTAAACGGGCAATGAGGCTGTGATTTTTTTGCTTCTTGTTCGTTTTTGTTATTTTGGAATCATTTTGTATGGGAAAAGGGAGTGAGACACATGCCTGAAATTAACACCGGCGATACCGCGTGGCTGATCGTTGCCACGGCATTGGTATTGGTCATGACGCCGGGGCTGGCTTTTTTCTACGGCGGTATGGTAAGGCAGAAAAACGTGCTTAATACGATGATGATGTCGTACGGGACCATTGGTCTGGCGATCGTGATGTGGGTGCTGATCGGATATTCCATCGCGTTCGGACCGGACATCGCAGGAATTTTCGGCAATCTTGACTGGGCCGGATTCAACACAGTAGGGATGGACCCGAGTTCGACGTACGGCACGACGCTGCCGCACATGCTCTTTGCGGCGTTCCAGATGATGTTTGCGGTCATCACGCCTGCACTGATTACGGGAGCGCTCGCTGAAAGGATGCGCTACGGCGCGTTGCTGGTTTTCGTTGGCTTATGGTCGCTGATCGTATACTACCCCCTGGCGCACATGGTATGGGGTGCGGGCGGATTCCTCTTTAACGTCGGCGCGCTCGACTTTGCAGGAGGAAACGTCGTTCACATCAGTTCGGGCGTATCGGGCCTGGTCGCCTGTATACTGCTTGGGAAGCGCAAGAGCTTCGGGAGCATCCTGCCGCACAACATCCCGTTCGTGCTCATCGGCGCAGCGCTTCTGTTGTTTGGATGGATCGGATTCAACGCGGGTAGCGCGCTTGCCGCAAACGGTCTGGCGGCGCACGCGCTGGTTACGACGGTTACGGCGGCCGCTATGGCGATGCTGTCCTGGATGGCGGTTGAGGCCATTGTAAGCAAAAAGCCCACCGCATTGGGCGCCGCAACAGGCGTAGTTGTCGGCCTGGTTGCAATTACACCGGCGGCAGGCTTTGTTCCGGTTTGGGCGTCGATTGTCATCGGCCTTGTGGTCAGCCCGCTTTGCTGGCTGGGCGTGAGCGTATTGAAGAAGAAGCTGGGCTACGACGACGCGCTGGATGCGTTTGGCTGCCACGGTATCGGCGGAATATGGGGAGGCATTGCGACAGGGTTGTTCGCATCATCGGCGGTGAACCCGCTTGTAACCAACGAAGGCGTATTCTTCGGTGGCAGCCTGATCGGGCCACAGCTCATCGGTATCGGTGTGACCATCGCACTGGCGGCAGTTGCAACATTCATCATATTCAAGGTAATCTCCCTCTTCATGAAGGTTCGTGTTGAGGAAAGCGACGAGATACTGGGTCTGGATCAGTCCGAACACGGCGAGTCTGCCTACCCCACTTCGGCATAATTTCGCGTGTTCCGGAATTCTTGGGAGTACGGGCGCTTGGCGCCCGTACTCCTATGTTTTAACAAGCGACACGGCCAGAAGAAAATATATGCGTATAGCTCTTGACAAATCAGCATCGAATATCGTAAAATCTTAGTCGTGCGCATTGTGCCTCCTTAGTCTAGCGGTTAGGACGCCGCCCTCTCACGGCGGTATCAGGGGTTCGATTCCCCTAGGAGGTGCCAAATCAAAAGCCCCCCGTTTTAAACGGGGGGCTTTTGCAATGCCTGGTCCCAATAGACTTTGAAAACGCATATGATGTAGCCTATTCTTCGATGAGGAGGGAAAGGCGCTATGGAAGATAAAGCGGCTAAAAAGCTGACGATCGGTGATCGCTTTCCACAGGTAACCGTACATACCACGCTCGGTCAAAAGACGCTCCCGGATGATTACAGCGGCAAATGGTTCATACTTTTCAGCCATCCGGGCGATTTTACGCCCGTCTGTACAACGGAATTCGTATCTTTTGAACAATGGAAAGCGCATTTTCAGAAGATGAACACGGAATTGATCGGCTTGTCCGTCGATCAGGTGTACGCGCACTTGAAATGGATCGAATGGATAAAAGACAATACGGGGGTTGATATTACGTTCCCGATTATTGCCGATCCGCTGGGTGGATTTGCAGATAAGCTCGGGATGATCCATCCGCATAAAGGCACACGGCCGGTACGCGGGGTATTCGTGGTTGACGATAAGAGCATAATACGGCAGATATTATACTATCCGCAGGAAATCGGCAGGAATATCTCGGAAATATGGCGTTCGGTAAACGCTTTGCAGACAGCAACCATGTATAATGTTGCGACACCCGAAAACTGGCCCAAAAACAATATGGTCGGCAGCGACGTCATCATACCTCCGGCAAATACGGTCAAGGAAAAAAATGAACGCTATGAACAGCAAAAACGCGGAGAGATGCAATGCCTGGACTGGTGGTTCTGCTACAAACCGCTGCCGCACACTATGGAAAAGCAGCCTTGAGGTCGGCGCAAAACAGAAAAACGCTTATTAGGGGACAGGTTCCTTAAAGGCAGACAGCCATTGTGTACGGAAGCGCAATGGCTGTTGTTTTTATGGGGTATTTCCATGGTAAGGATAATCGAATAAATTCATTAAAATTAAAAAAGGATTATGTATAAAAATGGAAAATATTACAATGACACGTTTCACGGTGTGCTTTACAAATTTACCGTTCGGAGGAATTGTATGGCTGAACGCGCGAATTCAAAGCTGAAACTGCTGTATCTTATGAAGATATTGGAGCAGACCGATGAGGAAAACACGCTTACCGTACCGCAAATGATCGAAAAGCTCAGCGGTTACGGCATCTGCGCCGAGCGCAAATCCATCTACGACGATATTGACATACTGCGCCGCATCGGCATGGATATCGTGAGCCGCAAGACCAGGACGCACAACTACTTCGTCGGGAGCCGCCTGTTTGAGCTCCCGGAGCTGAAACTGCTGGTTGACGCCGTACAGTGCTCCAAATTCATCACACACAGGAAATCGAACGAGCTGATCAAAAAACTGGAGAGCCTGACCAGCAGGGAACAGGCCAAAAAGCTTGCGCGGCAGGTATACGTCATTGGACGCGTGAAGTCCATGAACGAGAGCATCTATTATAATGTGGACGAAATCTTCAGGGCGATCCTTTCTGACAGGCAGATCTGTTTCAAATACTATGAATATACGGCGAATAAAAGGATGCAATTCAGGCGCCAGGGAGAAGTATACTGTGTAAGCCCGTACATGCTTTCATGGTACGACGAAAACTATTATCTGGTGGCGTATCACGAGCGCTACGGCTCTCTTGCCCATTTCAGGGTGGATAAAATGGCCCAGCTTACCGTGACGGAGCAGCCCCGCAAGGAGCAGGATAAAAACCTCAACGCCGCAGAATATGCCAAACGCGTCTTCGGGATGTTTACCGGCGAACAGGAATCGGTGCGCGTGGTGTTCGACGCATCGCTCATCGGCGTGGTTATCGACCGGTTCGGCAGGGACGTTGTTTTGTCTCCTGCCGGTGACGGGCATTTTGCCGCCAGCCTGAACGTACAGGTCAGCCCCGTATTCCTCGCATGGCTGTTCCAGTTCGGCGACAAGGTGAAAATCGAATCTCCCGGGAGTGTTGCCGAAAAAATGAAGGAACTGGCCGCCGCGGTCTGCGCCCTGTACGAATAAGGTGTCCGTACTTCTGGACGGCTTTTCCGGTATCATGGTAAGAAGACGTTGTCAAAGACAAAAAGGTAGGGCACATGAGCGAAAACAAAGCAAAACAGATGAAAGACATCTCGAATCCTGAGGAATTAAGACAGTATCTTATTACCAAAGGGAAGAATCACAGGCAGTACATGCATTACACGAACTTTGCGGGGCTGATCGGGATGATCGCGTCCGGGTACTTCCACCTGTCCAAAGGGGACAGGATGAATGACAGGCAGGAAGTGCAAAAGGGTTGCCCCGAAGTATGGGAAAACACATTTATCGGAAGCTTTGCTTACGGGCAAAATGAGAACATGGCGATGTGGGGGCTGTACTCCCTGCCCTGGGAGGATGGCGTATGCATTTCGATTCCCAGAAAGCAGATGCTCGAATGGCTGCAAAGCATGACGCAGATTTACAGGATAGAAAACGATGGAACCTATACGGCGATTGATGCGCAAAGCGAAGCCGTACTCACCGATGTTGCGTATGTCGGCGAACCCGCGGGGATGATGGTGAAACGGTACAACGAAATCGTCAGGGTAACGGAGGAAAACCACGCGTTAAAAAATATAAACAGTTCGGCCATACTGACGGGCTTTATAAAAAACGACGCGTGGCATTACGAAAACGAAGCAAGGCTGCGCATCCAATTTGAAAACCGTCAGCAACTGGGCAGAATCGCGGTGAAGTTCGCTCCTGGGACAATCGAAGGCATGACGGTGGTATTCGGGCCGTGGTCGAAGAAGGACGCGATCCAAAGACTGGATGCGAAGATCAAGGAGATGCTTCGCCCTAACGGACTGCTCGGCAGGGAAAGCAGCTACACGGGGATGGTCCACTACAATACGGCGTGCAGGTACTGCAAGGGAAAGGTGTTCACGCGTGCGGCCGATCCCGTTGTATGAGCGTACTAGGACAATAGTACATCATTGAAAGGAGAAACATGGCTGACTGTATACTGACCTATTCGAAGATCATATTCAATCCGCTTGAGCCGGCGCATGAAGACATTGTCATAGAGGATATCGCGCACGCTTTGTCGCTGATGACGCGGGCCAACGGGCATATCCCGCATTTTTATTCGGTCGCACAGCATTCGGTCAACTGCTGCAGGGAGGCGGAGCAAAGGGGGTGTTCGGCAAAGGTGCGGCTGGGCTGCCTTTTGCACGACGCGAGCGAATGCTACATATCCGACCTGACGAGGCCGGTTAAACGTAACCTGCCCGCGTATTACCAGATTGAAGAAAAGCTCCAGCGCGCCATTTTTTTCAGGTTTGGCCTTGACGGCCTGTCGCAGCAAGAACTCCGGCAGATCGAAGAGATCGACGACGCCCTGCTCTACCATGAGTTCATGGCCCTGGCAGGCGTAGCCATATGGGAGGAACCCCCTGCGGTATCCATGGAACACGATTTTTCGCAAAGGGAGTTTGAAAGCGTTGAAAGCGATTTTATAGCGCTGTTCAGGAGCCTGACCGGCTGAGCATACGCCGCCTCTTAGCGAAAGGTATTTGTCCTGACGCGGCATTTGCTTTATAATCGTGGTATCAAGTATGCAGATCGAAAGGCAGGAAACATGCGTCTTTTTATCGCCGTAAATTTCACCGACGAGATAAAAAACAGCCTCCACAATAGCGTTATAAAACTGAAGCAAGCCGCAGCGCAGGGGAGCTTCACGCACAGGGAGAACCTGCATCTGACGCTGGTGTTTATCGGGGAGACCGACAGGGCAGAGGCGGTGAAGCGGGCGATGGATGCGGTTGAAGCCCTGCCGTTTGAACTTTCCATTGGCGGATTCGGCAAATTCAAGCGGGGCGGTAAGTGCATCTACTGGGTGGGCGTGGAAAAGAGCATGGCGCTTGCGGCGCTGTATGCCAAGCTTTGCGGCGCGCTGGAAAAGCAGGGCTTTGAAACGGAAGAGAGGGATTTAAGCCCCCATATCACACTTGGCCGCAACGTTGCGGCGCCGCCGGACTTCGACGAGTCGGAATTCGCCAAAGGCGTACCGCGCCAAAGCATGCGCGTCGGGCATATCAGCCTGATGAAATCCGAACGGACAGGCGGGAGGCTCACCTATACCGAAATCTACCGGAAACCGTTGGTATCAAAGGGGAATCATGAATATGCTTAATGCAGGGAACGCTTGACCCGTTTATTTGAAATGTGCAGCGGACGGTAAGTCCGCCATAACGTTAAAGGAGATTTTTATGTCTAAATTTATTGAAGTCAAACCTCTGGAGTTTAAACGCAGCCCTTTTACGATGGGCAGCGACTGGATGCTGATCACCGCCGAAAAAGGCGGCAAAGCGAACGCGATGACCGCGGCCTGGGGCGGACTGGGGTTTATGTGGGAGAAAAACGTCGCCTTCATAGTTATCCGTCCGCAGCGGTATACGAAGGGCTTTATCGATGATGCGGAAACGTTTTCCCTGACGTTTTTTGACGCTGGTTTCAAGAAGATGCTCGGGTATATGGGAACCGTTTCCGGTAGGGACGAAGACAAGATACAGAAATCAGGCCTGACCGTTTTGCACAGCGGCCCTACGCCCTATTTTGAGGAGGCGGAGGCGGCGATCATCTGCAAAAAACTCTATGCGCAGGGGTTCAGGCCGGAGTGCTTTATAACGGAAGAGTTGAACGAAAAATGGTATCCCAAAGCCGATCATCATACGCTCTACATCGCGGAAGTTACGCAGATACTGGTCAAGGCGTAGGAGAGCAGATGACATTTTGGGAAGTACCGGCTATAAACAGTCGCGGTCCGGGTCATATCATTAAAAATGCATTCTGGAGCAACGGCTTACCCTTGTACGGCAGCATGGGTAAGTTTCCATATCCTCTTTTAAATGACGGCTGTCAGCGTATCCCGGTTGGTTCCTTAAATATTACAAGCAGCAAAGAAGTCAAAAAGCATATAAAGATTAATATAAACGCAGACAGCATGCCATACTGCAACAGGGGGTTAGCGGTACCCTGAGGGCAGATGATCTGGAAAAGGCACCGGACCCCCCACAATATCGCCGATATGGCCAGCATGACGATTAGTGAAAAACGGTTTGGCGAAAAGTATACAAAAAGCATGTTGGCAGAGCCAACCAGTACCAGGCACAGCGAAAAAAACACATTGATGGCGCGGACGGCCAGTACAAGCTCCGTCGCCTGCGGATAGATGTAGGAATACCATTCCCATAGCTTTGGCACAAAGAAGTGCCAGATACCGAATGCAGTTGTGCAAATGCTCCCAAAAGAAACGAGTATTTTTATCACGATGATTACCTCTCATGCAAATCAGGATTCACATTGCATTAGCTTTGAAGCGAATTTCCGCGCATTTTTAATATCCTCATCGTTCGGCCTGCCTTTATTCATCCCGCCGAAATATTTGAGAAAACTGTTCGTATTAAAGCCCTTGCAGCTAAATTCACCAACTACTTTATAACCTTTTGATTGCAATGTTTCTCTTAGCAGGGCGTGGTCTTTTGCTGTTTTTTTATTTCCCTGTATCGCGCTTGTTGAGAAAATAAAGCATCTTTTGCCGTCAACAGGTGATAGTTGATCAGCAAAATCCAGCAGCTCCCTGTAGTGTTTTCCGCTGTCGATCCCTGAACCAAAGCCTATAAGATTGTATTCCTTCAGTTCGTTCCCGTTCGTTTCCATTGGGTTTTTAATAGCCGCTCCGATAACATCGGCGATAGCCACGGCTGCTTTTCTGGTATTATTGTGGTGGTATGAATACAGCACTATCAAGCTTTTCATTTTACTTATCCTCTTTCTTTTCATAATCAAAGACTTCTGCGAGTTTTACACCGAATGCATTGGCAATCCGAAATGCCAACTCCAGAGAAGGCGAATACTTGCCTGCTTCAATCGCAATTATGGTCTGCCTGGAAACCCCTGCTTTTTCGGCAAGCTCCTGTTGCGTCATCTCATGGGCAAAAAAGCGCAGCTTTCGGATGTTGTTCGTGATTTTAATTTTATTTCCCATGATGGATCCCCCTTCTATAAAAGTATAGTTGGGCAATGCCTTCAATTATCGTACCGAGGCTGAAAGAGATAAATATAATGTTAAGCATCACCGCGGCTGAAAAATTCAATACCAGCGATACCAGCGCCGCGATAAATCCAATGCCCGCGATGGCAAAACTTATCCGCATCGATTTGAGACCGATCAGCTTATCCATTTCGTCTTCAACCATTTCCAGTTCAATTGTTTTTTCGACTTCCTTACCATCGCATTTGCCGGTGTGCAATTGTTCCTTGACAGCAACGGCTATGGAAAGCAGAATGTGAAATACGATTTGAATGACGATTGAAGCGACAACCCCGATACCGATAAATATCAGTATTGTTGTTGCCCAAAATTTGATATCATCCGGGGCGGCCATGCCTGGAAAGGCCCTGCCGAAAGCATAGATGCAATAAGCTGCCAAAAGCAACACTCCGGTCAAAACGGATACGATCGTTTTCTTTTCCTGATAAGACATTTTGGACATCTCCTTTTACTATTTGTAATATGTTCAATACAATATATATAATAAAATTTACATTATGTCAAGAAATATTTACATAATAATCAAAAAATTTTGTTTACAATTTATTTGCGAATACTAACAGCATGAAAAGCCGGCGGGAGCGTCAATTCAATAAAAAATAAGCACTGCCGAATCCGGCAGTGCTTCTGCTCTTAAAGGCTATCCACAACAGGGTTTTTAAATGTACAAAAAATAAGTTACGATTCGGTTATCGTTCCGCCGTTCACATGCAGCACCTGGCCGGTGACATAGCCCGAGTCGTCGGATGCGAGATAAACATAGGTGGGCGCAAGCTCAAACGGCTGGGCCGCCCGGCCGAGTGGCGTATCCTTCCCGAACTGTTCGACTTCCTGCGGAGAAAAGCTCGACGGGATGAGCGGCGTCCACACGGGGCCGGGGGCCACGGAATTTACGCGGATGCCCTTCGGCGCCAGGGAGAGCGCGAGCGAACGCGTGAAGGAAACGACGGCGCCCTTGGTCGCGGAATAATCGATCAGGGTTTCTTTGCCCTTGTACGCGGCTACCGAAGTCGTGTTTATGATGGAAGCGCCCGCGTGCAGATGCGGCATCGCGGCCTTTACCATATGGAAATAGCTCAGTACGTTGGTCGAAAACGTTATGCCCAGCTGCTCGGGCGTTATTTCCTCGATGCTGTTTTTCGGATAGTGCACCGCAATATTGTTGACAAGGATGTCGATGTGCCCAAAGGCGCGCATCGTCTCCCCGACCACCGCGTTTGCGGCGGTATGGTTCTTGAGATCGCAGGGTAGGAGTATGCAGCGCCGTCCGTACGCCTCCACGGCGGATTTGGTTTCATAAGCGTCGTTTGTTTCCTGCAAAAAAGCGATGGCCACATCCGCGCCCTCCTTGGCAAAGGCAATCGCGACGGCCTGGCCGATGCCGCTGTCGCCGCCGGTGACGATGGCTGCGCGGTTCATGAGCTTTCCCGCGGCGCAGTACTGCGGGTTGTCGGTCATGGGCTTTGGACGCATCTGCTCTGTAAAGCCGGGCTGCGCATCCTGGTGCTGCGGCGGAAAATCGTTTGGTATGGGTATGGAAGGATTCGGATAGGTCGGTGTGGTGCCGGGCATGATAACAACTCCTTTGTTTTTTGTTAGGATGTCCTGCCGTGCGAACTGCTATTCCTGCCGGACGGGACTGCTTACCAAAATGGATTCTTCGTATTCCGCAAAAAAACCGGCGGGGGTTTTCGGGTTTTGCAAAATTGCATGCTAAATCCCCAGTTTGTCTGAATATAATGAACCATTCAGATAAAAGGAAGTGAGGAACGCGTGCAGATTCATATTGTTCAGCCGGGTGATACACTCTGGGCGATTGCAAACAAATATGACACCAATGCCCAGCGGATAGCGGCGATAAACGGGCTTAACGACCTGCCGTTTCTGGTGGTTGGGCAGGCGCTGGTCATTGAGCCCAAGCCGCAGACATACACCGTACAAAGAGGGGATACGGTGTGGGAGATCGCACAAAGGTACGGTGTAACAGCCGAGAGTATAATGCTTGCCAATAATATAACCGACCCAAACAGCCTGCAGCCCGGAATGGAACTGGCTATTCCCATACACGCCAGGGAATACGGGTATATCGAAGTCAACGGATACATAGAGCCGTCCACGCCCGAACGGGATACCGCAATCGTCAACGATGTCGGGCGGTTTCTCACGTATATTGCGCCTTTCAGCTACCAGGTCCGTGCCGACGGGAGCCTTAATCCCATCAACGACCAGCCCATCATCAATACGGCCTTTACATACAAGGTTGCGCCGCTGATGGTGATAACAAATTTTCAGGAGGGCAATTTCAATACCGAGCTTGTGAATACCGTGCTCAATGACGAGAATGTAACCAGGACGCTTATCGACAATGTGATTGCCACCATGCGGGAGAAGGGATATTATGGCCTGAACGTCGATTTTGAACGTATCAGCCCGGAAAACAGGGAGGCGTACAATAATTTCCTGAGAAAAGTGGTTGCCGCGCTCCATCCGCTAAATTATATCGTCTGCACCTCGCTGGCGCCCAAGCCGGAAGATTACACCGGCGGGGCATGGCACGGCGCGCATGACTACAGGGCCAACGGGGAAATCGTCGATTTTGTGATCCTCATGACATACGAGTGGGGCTGGTCGGGCGGTCCGCCCTATGCGGTCGCGCCCGTTGACCTTGTGGAAGACGTTATCCGGTACGCGGTTTCCGTCATTCCGCCGCAGAAGATCATGATGGGCATGCCGCTCTACGGTTACGACTGGCTGCTGCCCCATATGCCCGGCGGACCCTGGGCAAGGCGGTTAAGCCCGCAGGAGGCCGTCCGGCGCGCTGCACAGACGGGCGCAAGGATAGAGTTTAATACGCAGACACAGGCGCCGTTCTATCATTATTATGACCGCAACGGGGTACAGCACGCGGTTTGGTTTGAGGACGCAAGGAGCATCATTGCCAAGCTGATGCTGGTCGTCAAATACGGTTTGAGGGGGGTGAGCTACTGGCTCCTGGGACTGGAATTCCCGCAGAATTGGGCGATACTCAACGACATGTTTAACATTGTAAAGGTCATACCGTAAGGACGCTGGAAGAAATTGTAAAGCCGGAAAGGCCCCGCACTCTACGGGCGGGGCCGTTTTTTTTGTGTGTGAAAACCGTATAATGATATTGATAGGATTAATTTGGCAATAGTATAATGTAGCATACATAGGGGGGATGGAGGACTCGGGTTTTGCAGCAGGTATTTCCAAAGCTGAGGGAATCGTTCGATGGACGCGGCGGTCTTGCGCTGGGCTTCTTTACGGTTGCAATGGTGTATCTGTTTATCGCCTGGGGACTGGGGCTTGACCTTTTCGCGCACAGCGATTATGATTCCTATACGCTGCAGGCGCAGACCTGGCTGAGCGGACATATCGCGCTGGACCAGGACTATTCCTGGCTGGAAATAGCGCGCTATAACGGCCAGTATTTCATAAGCTTCCCGCCTTTCCCGGCTGTGCTCATGGTACCGCTTGTGCTGGTTTTCGGCGCACAGACGCCAAGCCTGCTTGTGGTATTCATCTATTATCTGGCAAGCTATGCGGTGGGGTATGCGCTATCGCGGCGCTTCGGCTACAGCGATGCCGTATCGGCATGCCTGAGCGCTTTTCTGGTATTGGGATGCAACATGCTCGAGGTCACGCATTACGGCGGTGTGTGGAACATGGCGCAGGCACTGGGCTTTTTGCTCACGCTCCTTGCGTTTTACTTTATAACGTCCCCAAAACGCAGGGATTGGTTTGCGTCGCTTGTTTGCATAGCGCTGGCCGTCGGATGCAGGCCTTTTCAGGCGGTTTATGCGCCCGTGCTCCTGTACATGCTCCATAAACGCGCCGGAGTCCCGAAAAAGGACGTATGGGCGGGCATAAAGGCCATGCTGCCCTTCCTTGCAATACCGGCCGCCATTGCCGTGGCGTATGGCGTATACAATTATATCCGGTTCGGCAACATCCTTGAATTCGGGCACAATTATCTGCCCGAATTCGTGGAGGCGCAAAGCGGCCAGTTCAGCCTGAGCTATGTGGGCGCCAACCTTTCGAACATACTGCGTTTGCCGTATCTGGAAAACGGGCGTTTATTGTTCCCGATTTTTTCGGGATTTGCTTTTTTTATCGCAAACCCGATTTATCTGGTCTGGGGGTATAAAAGCCTCGCGGCAGCCGTCAGGCGCCGGATCACGTGGCAGGAAGGACTCCTTTTTATCGCCTTCTTCATCCATTTTTTCCTGCTGCTGATGCATAAATCCTTCGGAGGATGGCAGTTTGGCACGCGTTACCTGTGCGACCTGATGCCGGCAATGTACTTTTTCATACTCTCCGGGAAAGATAAGGTTGGTATCGGCATGGGCGCGGTCATGATCTTTGCAGTGGCGTTTAACATATACGGCGCGGTGGTTTTTCACTATTTGTCATAATGCAATATGGGTTTCCCGTTATGTTATGTTTTTCGATGAATTATTGGTTATTAAAATATCAGTGTACATATGCTCTGGTGAAAAAGATATAATAAGGCAGGGAATAAATCGGTGGGGATGCGCATGGAGCAGATACAGGAAAGCGGTAAGAGGCTTCTGTTTCTTAAGAACTGGGTGGTTGCAGACGGCAAGCACGCCCGGACCGTGGTCGATGATATGGTGGAATCGGTTAAAAGAACCTTGCGGCCGGGCCAGGAACAGATGTTCAATTTTAAAATTGTGGTGAACGAGCTCATCAACAACGAACTCATGCACGGGTCCGGAAAGGATGTGCATGTCTGTGTTTCGGTATATACGACCAAACAGGTCGAACTATGCGTATACGGTACGCAGGAGGGCTTTGACCTGGAGGAGGAACTGAAAAAACGCCAGGACCGGCAAGAGGCCGAGCTTTATGAGAGCGGACGCGGCCTGGTACTGGCCGAGGCGCTCTGCGAAAGCCTGAGGATAGAATTTACCTGCAGCGGAAGCGTTGTGCGCGCGCGCTTAAACATGGGAGAATAGCTTTATTCATCAAAAAACCCTTCTATTGTTTCACAGGATTTATGCTATAATGAAGCAAATACGAGGGTTTATTTTTTGCGAAAAGATGTATTATCTTGTGAATACATTTTCTTGATGAAATTATATCGAAACGGAGGGAAAAATTGTGAGCCGCAAACGTTTGGAAGGCGATGCCGCCGTTGTGACAGGCGCTGCTTCGGGACTGGACAGGGGAATCGCTCTAGAGCTTGCCAGGCATGGCGCAACCGTTGCCTGCTGCGATGTCGATACTGACGGAAATGAAGAGACCGTGCGGATGATCAGAAACGCCGGAGGGGAGGCGTTTTCCGTATATATGGACGTTACGGATTCAAAGTCAGTTAAAGATGCCATGCGGCAGGCCTATGACAGGATGGGAAAAATCACGATCCTGATAAACGGTGCGGGCATCGTCCGGTTCAGCCCCATTGAATCCTGCAGCGACGAGGAATGGGACATCGTGATGCAGACCAACATCACGGGATATTTCTACTGCCTGCGGGAGGTATATCCGTACATGAAAGCGGGCGGCGGCGGGAGGATCGTGCAGCTTTCGTCCACCTCGGCAAAAAGCGGCAGTAACTACGGCGGCCCGCATTATACCGCATCCAAGGGCGGCGTGATCAGCCTGACCAAGTACGCCGCGCGCAGGTGGTGCAAGGACAATATCCGCGTGAACACCATCTGTCCGGGCATAGCCGATACCCCGATGGGCGTGGACCCGACCGCCCCCGCAGGATCGCTGGAAAAGATGCTCAAGGATATCCCGATGGGCCGCATTTGCCAGCCTGAGGATATCGCAGGGGGCGTGATGTTCCTGGTAACCGATGAGAGCCGGTATGTTACGGGGATAACGCTGGACATCACGGGCGGGCGCTATGTCTACGGGAACTGACCGGTGGTTTTTTTGGAAAAAGGCTTTCGATAATAATGTATATGGAGAGCCTTTTTAATTTTGGTGTTAAGATTTTGTCTTATTGGCAGGGCTGTTGTATAATGTATGGAACACCGTTACTGCCGGGGAGGGGACATTTGTGAGCGTACAGAAGATTATGGTAAAGCTCAACGGCAAGGAGCAGGAAGTGGCATCCGGTTCGACGCTTCTCGAATTGGCCGGAATGGCTGCGCCTTCAGCCAACGGGCCGTATATCGGCGCTTGGGTTGACAGCACGCTGTCCGAGCTGACATGCCGGATAACCAAGCCGTGCGACGTCCGGTTCATCGACATGCTGGACATCGAGGGAAACCTCATGTATATGCGCAGCCTGTGTTTCGTGTTTATCCGGGCGGCGCGGGAACTCTTCGGCGATGCGCGCGTTACCATCGAGCATTCGGTGGGCGGCGGGCTGTACGCCGAGATCCACGCGCCTTTAAAAAGTAAGGACGTTGAAGCGGTAGAGGCGCGCATGCATGCCATCGTCGAAGAGGATTCACCGTTTGTTCGGCATACGGTATCGCGCGAAGAAGCCATGGCGCTCTTTGAAAAAGACGGGCAGCTTGACAAGGTGCGCCTGCTGGCCTACAGGCCTTTCGATTATTTTAACCTGTATGAAAACGGCGGGATCGAGGATTATTTTTACGGGCTGATGGGGCCTTCCACGGGGTATCTGACGCAGTTCAGGCTGTTTGCTTATTATCCCGGCATCGTGATCTATTACCCGCGGCACGACGCAGAGTATGCGCCGGAAAAGTACCGGAAAGAGCCGAAGCTGTCCACCGTTTTCCGCGAGGCCAAACGCTGGAGCAGGATTTTAAGCTGCGAGAACGTCTGCGACCTGAACGAACTGGTGGATACAGGGGGGATAAGCGAGTTTATCCGGGTGAACGAGGCGCTTCACGAAAAGAAGATCATCGAGATCGCCGAGAACTGCTGCAGGAATGAAGGGGAAAGGCGGCTGATTCTGGTTGCCGGTCCTTCATCGTCTGGAAAGACCACGTTTGCGCAGCGGCTGTCGATACATTTGCGCGTGCTGGGCAAAAAGCCGGTCTCGATCTCGGTGGATAATTATTACAAAAACAGGGCGGACATTCCGCCCGATGAAGACGGGAAACCCGATCTGGAGCATATTGAAGCCATTGACGTGCAGCGGTTCAACGACCATCTGCTCGCGCTGCTCCAGGGTGAGGAAGTAGAGCTGTGGCAATATGATTTTGCCACAGGCATGCATGTCCCCGGCCGGAGGCTGAAAATTGAACCGGATCAGCCGTTGATCGTGGAGGGCATACACGGCCTGAACCCGGACCTTACGCCCATGGTTCCCGACGACATAAAGTTCAAGGTCTATGTCAGCGCCCTGACCCAGCTGAACCTGGACGACCACAACCGCATTTCGAGTACGGACTGCAGGCTGATACGAAGGCTCGTGCGCGATTCCAAGTTCCGCGCGTCGGATGCGGAAAAAACGCTGAGCATGTGGGCGTCCGTGCAAAAGGGGGAGAAGCGTTTCATTTTCCCGTTTCTGGGAGAGGCGGATATGATCTTCAATTCAACGCTTGTCTACGAGCTTGCCGTGCTGAAAAAGTATGCGCTGCCGGTCGTCAATGCCGTGAACGAAGACAGCGCGTTTTTCAACGAGACCAGGCGTTTGCGCAAGTTCCTGAACTATTTCGTTTCGCTCGAGGATGAATCGGATATCCCCACGACGTCCATCATGCGCGAGTTTATCGGAAGCAGCTGTTTCGTTTACTGATATATAAGGAGGCAAAGAGCTTATGGTCAACCCTGTGGCCTTTAAACTGTTCGGGATATCCGTACACTGGTACGGCATCATCATCGCATCCGCGATCATGATTGGCGTGTGGCTGGCGATGCGCGAGGCAAAGCGCCGCGGTCTGGAACCCGACACCATTATCGACCTGTGCCTGTGGGCGGTGCCGCTTGCAGTCATCGGCGGGCGCTTGTTCTATGTGATTTTTACCTGGGATATGTTTAAGGACAACCCGGTGAGCATGCTGTATGTATGGGAGGGCGGCCTGGCCATCTACGGCGCCGTGATCGGCGGCGCGGTTGCGGTCTACATCTTTTCCAGGCGGCGCAAGCTGAGTTTCATAGGACTGTTGGACATCCTTGCGCCCAGCCTGATTTTAGGGCAGGCGATGGGACGCTGGGGTAACTTCTTCAATCAGGAAGCGTACGGCAATCTGGTAACCGAGCCTTCCATGCAGTGGTTCCCGTTTGCGGTGTATATACAGAACGACGCCTCCTGGCATCTGGCCACGTTTTTCTATGAGTCCATGTGGTGTTTCCTGGTGTTCGGATTCCTTTTCCGGTACCAGAAAAGGCAAAAACTCTCAGGGAACGTCATACTCTGGTATTTCCTGCTTTACGGAATAGAACGCGCCTTTGTCGAAGGCCTGCGGACCGACAGCCTGTGGCTGATACCGGGCGTGGTTCGCGTGTCGCAGGCGCTGAGCATCGGCCTGGCGCTGGCTGCGGGGGCGCTGCTGGTGTATAATAATTATTTCCGCAAAAAGCCGCTCGCGGAGAATATGACGGTACATGACGGCCATTAAAAAAAGCATAAAAAGGCCGTGTGCGGTTTCGCACACGGCCTTTTTTGTTTGTGTAATCGTGCTTTTTAGTACATGCCCATTCCGGGATCGCCGACCGGTGCTGCAGGGGGGTTCTTCTCAGGAAGGTCGGTGACCAGGGACTCGGTGGTGAGCAGCATAGCCGAGATTGACGCGGCGTTCTGCAGGGCGGAGCGGGCAACCTTTGTCGGGTCGATGATGCCCTTCTTGACCATGTTGCCGTATTCGCCCAGAGCGGCGTCGAATCCGTACTCGCTGTCGTTGCTGTTCTTGAGGGTCTCGACTATAAGTGAGCCTTCCAGGCCGGCGTTGCAGGCGATCTGGCGCACGGGCTCCTCAAGGGCGCGCCGTACGATCTGGGCGCCGGTCTTCGTGTCGCCGGTAGCGCTTGCTATTACGGCGTCAACGGACTTGATGCAGTTGATCAGCGCGGTGCCGCCGCCGGGGATGATGCCTTCTTCAACGGCTGCGCGCGTCGCGGCGAGCGCGTCTTCGATGCGCAGCTTCGCTTCCTTCATTTCGGTCTCGGTGGCAGCGCCGACCGAGATGACGGCTACGCCGCCGGCCAGTTTGGCAAGGCGCTCCTGCATCTTCTCGCGGTCGTAGTCGGAAGTGGTGTCTTCCATCTGAATCTTGATGGATTGTATCCGCGCCTTGATATCCTCGGCTGCGCCTGCGCCGTCGACGATGGTGGTGTTTTCCTTATCCACCTTGACCTGGCGGGCGGTACCGAGCATATCCACTGTAGCGGTCTTGAGGTCCATGCCCAGTTCTTCGGAGATGACCTGTCCGGCGGTAAGGATGGCGATATCCTGCAGCATGGCCTTGCGGCGGTCGCCGAAGCCCGGGGCCTTGACCGCAACGCAGGTGAAGGTGCCGCGCAGCTTGTTTACGACCAGCGTCGCAAGCGCTTCGCCCTCGACGTCCTCGGCGATGATAAGCATCTTGCGGCCCTGCTGTACGACCTTTTCAAGGATCGGCAGTATCTCCTGGATGTTGGAGATCTTCTTATCGGTAATGAGGATATAAGGATTATCCAGAACCGCTTCCATTTTATCGGGGTCGGTAACCATGTAAGCCGAAGCGTATCCGCGGTCGAACTGCATGCCTTCAACGAGCGTGAGCTCCGTCTTGAGCGTCTTGGACTCCTCAACGGTGATAACGCCGTCGTTGCCCACTTTTTCCATCGCGTCCGAGATGAGCTGGCCGATGGATTCGTCACTTGCAGAGATGGAAGCGACCTGTGCGATGGCCTGTTTGTTCTCGATGGGCTTGCTCATATCGCGCAGGCCTTCAACGGCTGCGGCAGTAGCCTGTTCGATGCCCTTCTTGAGCAGCATGGGGTTGGCGCCGGCGGCAACGTTCTTGATGCCTTCGCGGATGATTGCCTGTGCGAGCAGCGTTGCGGTGGTGGTGCCGTCGCCCGCGACGTCGTTTGTCTTGGTGGCGACTTCCTTGACGAGCTGTGCGCCCATGTTCTCGAACGGGTCTTCCAGTTCAATTTCACGCGCGATGGTGACGCCGTCGTTGGTGATCAGGGGGCTGGTGAACTTCTTGTCCAATACCACGTTGCGGCCTTTGGGGCCTAGTGTGATTTTAACGGTATCTGCCAGTGCGTTGACGCCTCTCTCCAGTGCGCGGCGGGCGTCCTCGCCGTATATGATCTGTTTTTTCATATTTGGAATTTCCTCCTCCTTAAAGCTTTATGTATTATTCTTCAATGATGGCCAGGATATCGCTTTGGCTTAAAACGATGTATTCGTTCTCTTCAAATTTTACTTCGGTGCCCGCATATTTCCTGTAAAGCACGACGTCACCAGGCTTTACATGCATGGTGATCTCTTTTCCGTCTACATTGCCGCCGGGACCTACTGCGATGACTTCAGCGGTCTGCGGCTTTTCCTTGGCAGTGCCGGGCAGCACGATGCCGCTTTGCGTAACTTCTTCGGCAGGCTTGTTCACGATGACGACTTTGTCACCCAAAGGGATAATTTTCATGGATCAGTTTCCTCCTTTTGCAATTTAAGTTATGTTTGGATTAGTTTGGCCTGTTTTGTTTGTTAGCACTCTTATTGGATGAGTGCTAAATCCAAGAACTAGTTTATGCAAAAGAGGTGGCTTATGCAAACAGGTGAATCGGCCAAAAATCAAATGAATTAATGGAAAATTATGAATTACCTTCAAAATACTTCAAAATACGATAAATTACATTTTCGCACACATAAAAAGGCCGGAAAATCCAAAACCATGGAAGGAATCGCCGTAGAATATGTGGAATGTCAGGAGGATCTCTATCAACAGATAATAAAGGAGTGCCTGATATGGATAAATGGGACAAGAGGATGATGGAACTGACGCGTTATATCGCCAAGTGGTCCAGCTGCTATCAGCATAACCGGCACGTTGGCGCGGTAATCGTCCGCGACAAGCGGATCCTTACAACCGGTTACAACGGCGCGCCCGAAGGCGTAAAAAGCTGTGTGGAAAAGGAAGAGTGTTTAAGAAGAGCGCTTAATATCCCTTCGGGAACCAGGCACGAGCTGTGTTATGCGATCCACGCGGAGCAGAACGCGATCATACAGGCGGCGAAGATGGGCATATCGATACAGGGCGCGACGCTGTACTGCACGCACCAGCCCTGCGTGATCTGCACCAAAATGATCGTGAACGCCGGCATTGCGCGCATCGTGTACGACGAGCCGTATCCCGACGATTTCTCCCTGCGCATCCTGGAGGAAGCGAAGATCGTTTCAGAAAAATATTTTGACCTTGAATGATACCCATAAATGCGTTCCTCACTTTTAACCCCCGTCTTCATATTTCGGTAGTTGTCCACATACAGATGAAGTAACAGACTTCTATCGGGGGGATGATGATGGGGCGTGTCAGAAGAAAGCGCCGTCTGCCCGGAAGGCGGAACAGCATGGCGGGAGCTGTGCTGGTGGTGGTGACGATCCTGGGGTTGGTCTATATTTTATCGGCCGGTGTGGCCGGGAAATGGATGGCGGACAATGTCATTGCGCCCATCTTTGAAGTGTTTTCAGGGGGGACGCCGACGGCCACGCCCCAGTCCACGCAGAATCAGGGCCAGCAAAAGGTCGTTTGGAATGAGTTTACGCTGTACTGCCTGCAGATGGGGATTTTTTCAAGCGAGGACAATGCAAAAGCGCTTGCCGATTCGCTGAAAACAAAGGGCGCGGCTGGATATCTGATGCATGACGGCGTGCGCGTGCGGGTGCTGTTGTCGGCCTATACGAAGGAAGCGGATGCAAAAGCCGTGCGTGACCGACTGATCGGTGAGAATATGGACTGCACCGTATACACGCTCAAATGCAATAAGCTCGAGCTTACGATAACGGCGGACCAGACGCGTTTGCCCCGGATACAGCCGATATTCGACCGTTACGGCACGGCGGTGCTAAAGTGCGGCGAACTGGCTTTTGCGCTGGACGGCTCCAAGACCACACAGGACGAGGCGCTTGCGGATGTAAAGGATCTTGCGCAGAAAATGAAAGATGACGCCAAAAGCATTGAGGACAGCGGCTATGCTAACAGCAATACCGTCGTCAGCTCCATGCTCAGCCTACTTACTGAAGGGAACAAGGCGCTCGGCGTTGCCGCCGAGGGGACTGCAAACACGCTTTCGGCCCGGCTGAAGTATGCGCAGCTGCAGCTTGCCGGACTGGGCGTGGACTTCGTGAAGAATGCACAAAATGGATTATCGGATTCACAGTAAATTGTGATATAATAAATTAAGTCAGACGCATAGTACAGCAGACACTGCCATGGGGAAGAGGCAAAGTGAGAGGAAGCCCCAAGCTTTTTCATGCATGCCCGCCCTTATACAGGAAGAGGGAGACATTCAATGAAAGTGCGAGAAATTGCTCAAATCGTATCCGCGAAGGTACTTGTTGGAGAGGACAAGCTTGATGCCGAAATCCGGGCCGCCTGCGGGTCAGACCTCATGAGCGATGTGCTGGCGTATGTAAACGGTAAGGACCTGGTCCTTTTAACCGGGCTTGCGAACATCCAGGTCATACGCACGGCCGAAGTCATCGACCTGTGGTGCATCCTGTTTGTCCGCGGGAAAATACCCCCCCAGCACGTACTGGACCTTGCACAGGAGCGGGGCATGGTGGTAATGAGCACGGAATATTCAATCTACGAGGCCAGCGGGTTGCTGTATGTGAAGGATCTGCCGCCGATAGCATTGGAATTTGAACGGAGCAGGAAAACGTGACAGCGTTAAACGTATTGCAAAAAGAGTACGTCATTGAAAAAGGTAATTTTCTTAAGGCAGGCGAAGCCTCAAGTGCAATAAAACAGATTCTGCGCCAGCTGGGCATCGAAGCGGGCATCCTGCGCAGAGTGTCCATCGCGTCGTACGAAGCTGAATTGAACATGGTGATTCACAGCTTCGGCGGTACGCTGCGCGCCCAAATTTCGCCCCACGCCGTGATACTGGTGTTTGCGGATACCGGCCCGGGCATAGAAGATGTGGAGCTTGCTATGCAGGACGGATACTCAACGGCAAGCGAAGAGGTCAGGAACATGGGATTCGGGGCAGGACTGGGCATGAGCAACATACAGCGCTGCTGCGATGAAATGGACATCAAATCATCGCCTGAGGGGACAACGCTTACGCTTAAGTTTCTGGTTTAGCAGGCGCAAAAGCCTGATATTGCGCCTGGGAAAGGAAGACAGGCATGCAAGAATATCCGCATTCCGTCAGGTTGGATAAAGATAAGTGTAAGGGGTGTACGAACTGCATTAAAGGGTGCCCGACGCAGGCCATACGCGTGCGCGGCGGGAAGGCAAGCATTATTGCCGAACGCTGCATCGACTGCGGCGAGTGTGTGCGCGTGTGTCCGTACCACGCAAAAATTGCCGTTACCGACGGCTTTGAAAGCCTTGAACGGTTCAAATACCGCATTGCAGTCCCCGCGCCTTCACTTTACGGGCAGTTCAGGAGCCTTACGTCCATAGACCAGGTATTGGACGCTCTTGTGAACATAGGTTTTGACGACGTATGGGAAGTCGCGCGCGCGGCCGATATCGTGACCGAAGCGACGCGCAAGCTGCTGAAATCGGGCGAATATAAAAGGCCGCTGATTTCTTCGGCGTGTCCGGCGGTGGTCCGCCTGATCCGCGTACGTTTCCCGTCGCTGTTGCAGCATCTTTCGGATATCGACTCTCCCATGGAGGTCGCGGCCACCATCGCACGGGAAGAGTTCTCGAAAAAGCGTAATGTTGATCCAAAGGACGTCGGCGTGTTTTTCATAACGCCCTGCGCGGCCAAGATGACGAGCGTGATGAATCCGCTGGGCAGAAAAATAAGTAATGTGGACGGCACCATCTCCATTGTGGATATATTCGGCCGCATAAACGCGCAGCTTGGACAGGCCGGCATGAAAAGGCACGGGCTGAAGGCCGGTTCGTTGCCTGCCGGTGTGGGCTGGGCGTCGGCCGGCGGCGAAGAATATGCGCTTAAATGGGATAACCATCTCTCGGTGGACGGGATCCACAATATCATCCGTCTGTTTGAGGAGGTTGAAAACGGCAAGTTTTCCGATCTCGATTTTATCGAGGCGCTCTCCTGCACGGGCGGGTGCCTGGGCGGGCCGCTCACGTTTGAAAACAGCTATGTCGCCAAGATGCGTCTGTCCAGGGTGATCGAAGAGATGCCGCGCGCCACGAAGATGCCGGAAGATGCGGTGGCCTACGCGCACAGCGAGCGCGTGCACCTTTCCGAGAGGATTGAGCCCTTGCGCGTGGAGCAGCTGGATGAGGACATCCAGAAAGCCATCGACAAACTCGAGCGCATCAATCAGCTTTGCGAAATCCTGCCGGGGCTGGACTGCGGCTCCTGCGGCTCCCCGAATTGCAAGACGCTTGCCGAGGACATCGTACGCGGAGACGCTGTGGAGCTTGACTGTATTTTCCTTTTAAAAGACAAGGTCCGCTATCTTGCGCAGGAGATGGTGAAGCTTGCAAGTGTGGATAATGCTTTTGAACAGAACGATAAGGAAAGAGGTTGAAGGCCGTGACGGTTGCGGAACTGATGCAAAAAATTGACGGTGCGCTGTGTACTGCGCGAACACCTGTAGACAGGGAAATCCTTTCCGGCTGCGTTTGCGACCTGTTAAGCTATGTGATGGCCCACGCAAAGCAGGGGGCGGCATGGGTCACGGTGCAGACGCACATGAACGTGGTGGCGGTAGCCGAATTGCTGGACCTGGCCTGCGTGATACTCCCCGAGGGCATGACTCCCGAGAAAGCCATGCTTGAAAAGGCCGAAGAGACAGGACTGCCCATTATTTCCAGCGGGAAAAACGCATTCGATATCGTTGGGATACTATGTGCCCATAATGTGCGAGGTGCTTGAGCTTATGCAGCTGGCGGCAGACCTACATATTCATAGCTGTCTTTCCCCCTGCGCGGAAGAGGTAATGACGCCCAATAACATCGTCAACATGGCGTTCATTAAAAAACTGTCCGTCATTGCCGTAACGGACCATAACAGTGCAAAGAACCTGCCGGCTGTGGCCAAGCTTGCCATGCGCCGCGGGCTTGTGCTCCTGCCCGGCCTCGAAGTGCAGAGCCGCGAAGAAGTGCACCTGCTTTGCTATTTCGAGACCGTGGAAGCTGCGCTGCAATTCGGCGACGAGATCTATGAATACCTCCCCAACATACCCAACCGCGTCGATATTTTCGGCAAACAGCTGATCATGGACGAAAACGACGAGGTCACAGGCGTTGAGTCCAAGCTCCTGTTGCAGTCGCTGGAACTCGGCATCGACCAGGTGGTCAGGCGCGTTAAAAACCTGGACGGGCTGGTCGTGCCCGCGCATATTAATAAGAACGCCAATTCCATCCTGTACAACCTGGGCTTCATTCCGCCCGGCCTCAGTTTCCCGACCCTGGAAGTATCGAAGAGCGCCCCTATCCCGGCCATTGACCTGGCCATGTACCGTGTAGTGTATACATCCGATGCACATGATATTTACGCAATCCTGGAACCGGAACAATATATAGAAGCAGAGACGTGTTCGGCACGCGGCGTACTCCGTGCCATGAAGCGGAGAATTTCTCAATAGACCGCCATTTGGAGAAACTTAACTGCAGATTTGTTATGGTTCACACTTGAAAAAATAGTGCATTTTTTGACGAAGTGTGTTAAAATATTCAAGGTTGTGAAGTTTTATTGTCATGTCATTCAATAGATTGTCGTGTTACTTTTAGTACTAAGGAGGTTGTCGGTATGAACCAGGAAAAGTTCGATCAGCTTCAGGCTGTCATCGACGAGTACAAAGACGCCAAGGGTCCATTGATGCCCGTGATGCAGAAAGCGCAGGATATTTTCGGTGCGGTTCCTTTTGAGGTGCAGAACTTCATTGCGGAGAAAATGGATATACCCATGACGGATGTTTATGGTGTCGCAACGTTTTATTCACAATTTGCTCTGGAACCCAAGGGCGAATACGTCATCAGCGTATGCTTGGGTACGGCCTGCTATGTAAGGGGCGTGCAGGCGGTTCTGGAACGCCTGCAAAAAGAGCTGAACGTGGAGGTCGGGAAGACGACTTCGGACAGGAAGTTCACGCTGGAAGCAACGCGCTGCCTGGGCTGCTGCGGCCTGGCTCCCGTGATGACCATCAACGAAAACGTTTACGGCCGCATGACGCCGGAGGATGTTGCCCGGGTACTCAAAGAGTACGCCTGAACAGGAAGGCGCCTATAGTCATGGAAGAGATTTCGCTGCATGTACTCGATATTGTACAAAATTCCTTAAGCGCCGGCGCCACGCTGATCAACATCGAAGTTGACGAGCAGGAAGAAAGCGATACGCTTACCATACAGATCACGGATAACGGAAAGGGCATGCCGCCCGAGCTTTTGGAGAAGGTAACGGATCCTTTTGTGACAACACGCACAACACGCAAGGTGGGATTGGGAATTTCCCTGTTCATGCAGGGAGTAAAGGCGACAGGCGGGGATTTCACCATTAAATCCGAGGTAGGCAAGGGAACGCTGCTGCGTGCTACATACCGCCGGTCACACATCGACCGCCAGCCCTTAGGCGATATGGCGGGGACCATACGGACACTGGTGTTGTGCAATCCTGATATTGATTTTGAGTATGTCCGCCGGTTTAACGGCAAAACGTTCACGCTGGACACAAGAGAACTGCGCAAAGCGCTGGGGAGCGAAGTACCGCTAGCAGCACCCATGGTCCAGGCGTGGATTCAGGAATACCTTAGCGAGGGTGAAGAAGAACTTTTTGGAGGTGTCTGATTTTATGAAATCGTTAGAAGAGCTTGAAGCCATAAGGAAGAACACGCTGGATTCGCTGAACCTGAGAAAAGAATCCGAAGGCACGCGCATCGTTGTCGGCATGGCCACCTGCGGCATAGCGGCCGGCGCACGCCCCGTACTTTTGAAGATCATGGAGGAAGTGCAGAAACGCAATCTTACGGACGTTACCGTGTCGCAGACAGGGTGCATCGGCCTTTGCCAGCTCGAGCCTATCGTTGAAGTGTATAAGCCAGGCCAGGAAAAGGTCACGTACGTTAAAATGACGCCTGAAATGGCTGCCAGGGTTGTTTCCGAGCATATCGTCAACGACAGGGTCGTTGCGGAACAGACGGTCGGCAAATTCCAGGTGTAAACGGATATTAAAGTATTATTCTTGTTGAGGAGGAAAGGACATGGAATTCTATCGTTCCCACGTGTTGGTATGCCATGGTACGGGCTGTACGTCTTCGGATTCCCCCGGCATCAAACAGCGTTTTGAAGAAGTTATTGCCCAAAAAGGGCTTGATAAAGAAGTACAGGTGGTCATGACGGGGTGTTTCGGCCTCTGCGCAATGGGTCCCGTCGTCATCATCTATCCCGAGGGTTCGTTCTATAGCCGCGTTACCGTCGGCGATGTCGACGAGATCGTGGAAGAGCATCTTGTAAAGGGCCGTATCGTAACCCGTTTGCTGTATTCGGAGAGCATTGGGGAAGACGATACGATCAAATCGCTTGACAATGTGGAATTTTACAAGAAGCAGAAGCGTGTCGCGCTGCGCAACTGCGGCGTGATCGATCCCGAGAAGATTGAGGAATACATAGCTTTCGACGGATATAAGGCATTAGGCAAGGTTTTGACCGAAATGCAGCCTATAGATGTTGTGAATATTATCAAGGCCTCCGGCCTCAGAGGCCGCGGCGGCGCAGGCTTCCCGACCGGAATGAAGTGGAGCTTTGCCATGGGCGGAACCGGCCAGAAGTACGTTCTTTGCAACGCCGACGAAGGCGACCCCGGCGCGTTCATGGACAGGTCGGTCCTGGAGGGCGACCCCCATGTTGTGCTGGAAGCTATGGCCATTGCGGGATACGCAATCGGCGCTTCGCAGGGTTACATCTATGTGCGTGCCGAGTACCCCATTGCCGTCAAGCGTCTGGATATCGCCATCAAGCAGGCGCGTGAATACGGTTTGCTGGGCAAGGATATCTTTGGGACGGGCTTTGATTTTGATATCGAACTGCGCCTGGGTTCGGGCGCATTCGTCTGCGGCGAAGAAACAGCGCTTATCGCCTCCATCGAGGGCAACCGCGGCGAGCCCCGTCCGCGTCCGCCGTTCCCGGCGATCAAGGGCCTGTTTGGCAAGCCGACCATATTGAACAACGTGGAAACCTATGCAAACGTACCGCAGATCATATTGAACGGCCCCGAGTGGTTCGCGTCCATGGGCACAGAGAAGAGCAAAGGCACCAAGGTGTTTGCGCTCGGCGGAAAGATCGAGAACACCGGCCTTGTCGAGATACCCATGGGCACCACGCTCAGGGAGATCATCTACGAGATTGGCGGCGGCATCCCCAATGGCAAGAAGTTTAAGGCGGTTCAGACGGGCGGCCCCTCCGGCGGCTGCATCACCACCGAGAACCTCGATACGCCCATTGACTATGATAACCTCGTCGCCATCGGCTCCATGATGGGTTCGGGCGGAATGATCGTCATGGACGAAGACAACTGCATGGTGGACATCGCGCGGTTCTTCCTGGATTTCACCGTGGACGAGTCCTGCGGAAAATGCCCCACCTGCCGCATAGGCACCAAGCGCATGATCGAAATGCTGGAGAAGATTACTTCGGGCAAGGGCGAGGAAGGCGACCTCGAGCGCCTGGAAGACCTGGCCGGAACGATTAAGAGCACCGCGCTGTGCGCGCTGGGACAGACGGCGCCGAACCCCGTACTGTCCACCATCCGCTACTTCCGCGATGAGTACGAAGCGCACATCAAGGATAAGAAGTGCCCTGCGGGCGTATGCAAAGCCCTGCTGCAGGTCGTGATCGATAAAGAGAAATGCCGCGGCTGTTCGCTCTGCGCCAAGAACTGTCCGGTCGAAGCGATTTCGGGCGTTGTCAAGTCCCCCTATGAGATCGACCAAGCAAAGTGCATCAAGTGCGGCGTATGTATCGAAAAGTGTCCGTTCGGGGCTATCAGCAAAAAGTAATCCGGTACTGTTGAGCAAAGCCCTCCCGTTTTTTCGGGAGGGCTTTTTGTTAGCAAAGGATGGATGGAAACACAACAGGCCTCTGCACGTGTTGAAATCACGGCTCTTTCTACGGTACCCGGCTTATGGTATAGTAATACAGGATTAATATGGAAAGGCAGCATAAGGAGGAAGGATACTTTTGGCCAAAGGCTACGAAGCAAGCGATTTAGTGGTTCTGGAAGGGCTGGAAGCCGTGCGCCTGCGTCCGGGCATGTATATCGGCTCCACAGGCGTGCGCGGGCTGCACCATCTGATATGGGAGATCGTGGACAATGCGGTGGACGAGGCGGCAAACGGCTATGCCTCTGCCGTTGGCATCACATTAAACGCCGATCTTTCGGTTAGCGTGACCGACGACGGGCGGGGCATCCCTGTCAGCGTGCACCCCGAGCACGGGGTCACGGGGGTCGAACTCGTTTTTACGCGCCTGCATGCGGGCGGAAAGTTCAACAGCGAGAACTATGCGTATTCGGGCGGCCTGCACGGCGTGGGAGCCGCGGTGGTCAACGCGCTTTCCAAATGGGTCGAGGTCGAAGTCGCGAACCAGGGGATCCTCTACAGGCAGCGGTTCGAGAGCGTGTATGATTCCGCGTCAAAAAAGGTGGACCCGGGCAAACCGATAGGCGGGTTGGAGAACCTGGGGCGCACGCGCCGCAAGGGGTCGAGCGTTACGTTTATGCCGGACACCGCAGTGTTCGGCGCACTGGAATACCATTATGAGACCATTGCCCACAGGCTGCGCGAGCTGGCCTTTTTAAACCGCGGCATCCGGTTCACGCTGACCGACGCGCGCGTAAAGGGCAGCGTGCGGGAAGACACGTTCATGTATGAGGGCGGCATCTCCGACTTTGTTCGCTACCTGAACCAGGACAAGACCGTGCTCCACGCCACGCCCATCGTCATAGAGGGCGTACGAGACGGGATACATATCGCCGCGGCTATTCAATATAACGATACGTACACCGACAATATCGTCTCCTACGTCAACAACATTCCGACGGCCGAGGGGGGCATGCACGAAACGGGCTTCAAGGCCGCGCTTACCAAGGCCATGAACGAGCAGTTAAGGCGCGGCGGCCAGTTGAAGGAGAAGGAGAGCAACCTTGCGGGAGAGGACTTCCGCGAGGGCCTGTGCGCCGTGCTGACGCTGAAGATGCAGAACGTGCAGTTCGAGGGGCAGACCAAGAGCAAGCTGGGGAACCCGGAGGCGCGCCCGGCGGTGGAGGCGTTGATTGCTGACCAGCTCGGGATGTATCTCGAGGACCTGCGCAACGCGGAAACGGTAGGCAGGATACTCTCAAAGGCCGTGCAGGCGGCGCACGTGCGCGAAGCCGCGCGCAAGGCCAAGCACATGGCGCGCGAGCGTACCAAGCTCGAGGGCGCGCCGCTCATCGGAAAGCTGGCGAGCTGTTCGGGGCGCAAGGCGCATGAGAACGAGCTTTTCATCGTCGAAGGCGACAGCGCGGGCGGGAGCGCCAAACAGGGGCGCGACCGCAGGTTCCAGGCGATATTGCCCCTCAGGGGGAAGCCGCTGAACGCGGAGAAGAAACGGCTGGACCAGGTGCTTGCCAACGAGGAGTTCCGCGTGATTATCGCCGCGCTGGGGACAGGCATTGACGAGGACTTCGACATTGCGTCGCTCAAATACGGCAAGATCATCATCCTGTCCGACGCCGACCAGGACGGGGCGCATATCCGCGCGATTCTTTTAACCTTCTTTTTCCGGTACATGCGCGAACTGATTGCGGGCGGGCACGTGTTTATCGGGATGCCGCCGCTCTATAAGATCACCCGCGGGAAGACTGTACAGTACGCGTACTCGGACAGGGAGCTCGAAACGCTTACGAAAGGCCAGAAGGGGTATCTATTGCAGCGGTATAAGGGCCTTGGCGAGATGAACCCGAAGCAGCTCTGGGAAACGACCATGGACCCCGTGCACCGTTCGCTGATAAGGGTGACCATAGAGGACGCTGCCGAGGCCGAGCACCGGGTGACCGTGCTGATGGGCGATAAAGTGGAAAAGCGCAAGCAGTATATTTCGGACCACGCGGATTTCAACCGGAAGGATACGTTTGAGCGCAAGGAGGTGAAGGGCAGTGGCCAAAGGGTCGAATCAAATGACAATCGGTGAAAACATCGTTGAGATGTCCATGGAAGAAGTGATGCACCGCTCCATGATGCCCTACGCCGAGTACGTCATCCTGGAACGCGCGCTGCCGCGCGTGGAGGACGGGCTGAAGCCTGTGCAGCGGCGCATCCTCTACACGATGATGGAGCTGGGGCTGACGCCCGACAAGCCGCACAGGAAGTCCGCGCGCATCGTCGGCGATACGCTGGGGAAATACCATCCGCACGGGGACACGTCGGTATACGATGCGATGGTGCGCATGGCGCAGGAATACAATATGCGCGCACCGCTTGTCGACGGGCACGGCAACTTCGGCTCTGTGGACGGGGACCCGGCTGCGGCTATGCGTTACACCGAAGCGCGGCTCACGCCTATATCGCTCGAACTTTTAAGGGATATCGACAAGGATACGGTGTCCTTCGGCCTGAACTTCGATGATTCGCTCAAGGAACCCGACATGCTGCCCGGGCGGTATCCGAACCTGCTGGTGAACGGCGCTTCGGGCATCGCGGTGGGTCTGGCGACCAACATCCCGCCACACAACCTCGGGGAAGCCATCGACTCTGTCGTGGCCCGGCTGGATAACCCCTTGTGCTCCCTTGAAGATGTGATGCAGTACATGCCCTGTCCAGATTTTCCGACAGGGGGCGAACTGATCAAAAGCGGCGAGATATTGCAGGCGTACAGCACGGGCCGCGGACGGCTGACGCTGCGCGCGCGTACGAAGATCGAGCACGACAAGAACGGGAAGAGCCGCATTGTCGTCTACGAACTGCCTTATCAGGTGAATAAGGCGGCGATGCTCGAAAAAGTGCTGAAAGTGAGCGAGGAAAAGAAGGCGCTCTTTGCCGGTATTGCGGATATTCGCGACGAGTCGGACAGGGAGGGCATGCGCGCCGTGATCGAGCTTAAAAAGGACGCTGACCCGGAAAAGATGCTCCAATGCCTGTATAAATATACAGACTTGCAGGTCACGTTCGGCGTGAACATGGTGGCCATCGCGGACGGGAAGCCCTGCACGCTCTCCCTTCTGGAACTCATTGACCATTATATCGCGCACCAGCGGCGGGTGGTACTGAACCGCACGCGCTATGACCTGGAAGCGGCCAAACGGCGCGCGCATATCCTTGTTGGCCTGCTGGCTGCATTGGACGATATCGACCGCGCGATCGCCATCATCCGGGGTTCGCAGAAGGTGGAGGAAGCGCGCCAGGGCCTGATGGACGCGTTCAGGCTGGACCGCGAACAGGCGCAGGCCATACTCGATATGCGCCTGCAGCGGCTGACGGGACTGGAACGGCTCAATCTGCAGAACGAGTATAAGAAACTGGAGGCCGCCATTAAGCGGCTGGAGGGCATCATTAAGAGCGAGAAGAAGCTGGTCGCCGTGATCCGCGAGGAACTGCTGGAAATAAAAGAAAAATACGCGGACGCCCGCCGCACGCGCCTGATCGAAGCGGACACGGTGCGCAGCCTGCCCGAGGAGCCTGAAACCATCGAGGACGTGTGGGTGACCCTCAGCCGTCAGGGCGTTGTCCGGCGGTATGCCGCCGATCCGAAAAACGGGCAGAGAAACGGGGACGCAATCCTGCAGACGGTCGCGTGCACCACCAAGGACCAGCTGCATATTTTTACAAGCATGGGCAACGTATTCCTGCTGCCCTGTGCGCAGGTTCCCGAAGCAAAGGGAAAGGAAAAAGGCGTGTCCATATTCAGCCTGCTCCAGGGGCTGCAAAACGGCGAAAAACCCGTCTGCATGCTCCATCTGCCAGATGGCGAAGGCGAGCTGCTGTTCTTCACGCGCGGGGGCATGGTAAAACGGACAGGCGTCTCGGAGTACATCATAAAAAAGGCGCGCGCACAGGCGCTCGTGCTCAAGGACGGCGACGAGCTTTTAAGCGTCCAGCGCCGCAGCGAAGACGACACGATTCTGCTCTTGAGCGCGCAGGGCATGAGCATCCGTTTTAAAACCGAGCAGGTTTCCCTTACCGGCCGCGTATCGGCCGGTGTACGCGGGATCGCGCTGGAGAACGGCGACCATGTCATGCTGGCCGCGCAGACCTGCGAGGAGGGCGAGGTGCTGGTGCTGACCGACAGCGGGTATGCAAAGCGCAGCCTGATCTTTGATTACGAACCGCAAAACAGGAACGGCAAAGGCCAGAAGACGATAGATTTTAAAAAGAACGGCGTGAACGGCCGTATGATCGTGGCGGCGTTTTATGTGACCGTGCCGTTTATCGTGGAAGCGCAGTACAGCGACGGCGCCAAGGAGCGCTTCAACACCGACGAAGTGCGCATAGAAAAACGCTTTTCAAAAGGGAGCGTGCTGCTGCCGGTGGCGGGCGACAACTCCATCACTGCGGCGTATGCGGTGCTGGAGACCGATGGGAACGGGAGATGAAAAGATAGACCGTTGAAAAAAGATCCTTTAGGGGGTGTGGGGGGGGGCGATCTCCCACTAAAGACCACGGATGTTCTCGAAAAAATTCAAAGGTGACAAATAAACTATTTGGGGTCAATTCAATTGCGTTCTGCGGTGTTTGCTATTTCTTATTTCTATTCGATTCCTGTCATTCTATCCATTCATAAATGTAGCGATATGTGAAGCTTTGAGGACAGGAGCCTGTGCATACGATATCGATTGATGCTTCTTGACCAGCTAAGCCAGTTGGAATTTCGATGTCGACCTCCTTTTCCCCAGTACCGCCGGGACCATTTATCATTACTCGATTATCGGAAGGGTAGTTTTTAAATGCGCCTGCATACATCTCCGCGTAGTTGCCGAGTTTATTAGAATCAATGCCGGTATACTCCAGACTCAATAGAATCTCGACTGTATTTCCCGGATACAGGTTGTTCTGGTCGCCTTTTGGTGCTGCCCCGATCTGCCAACCCCAGTTGTAGACCATTTCCTGCTGGACCGGATCGTTGACATTGGTCTTATCTGTTACGATATAGGTCGCAAGGATATAATTTGAACGAATATCACCATTCCAATAAGTTCCACCCTCCTGGTCATTGATTGGCTCAAAAGTATTGCAATCAACCCTGACAAACCTCCAATAGCCTCCTTCAGGTTGCAAAGGCATTTCGCTTGGTTGTTCGGTTGCCTGTCTTTCAGTGGAATCAGATGTGTTATGCATGAATGTGCTTTCAGGTGATGGCATACTGTTTGGATTTGTTTGAACAGTACAACCACTTAACAGGAGAGAAATTAATATAAAGCATATTTTTTTCATGATTAAAACTCCCTTTTAATGGCTACAAAGGCCCAAGTGCGGAGGCTGTAGTACTCCCCAACATCCGTATTGTGTTACATATTCAATATTTTCCATGGTTTTCCTTCTTTGTACCGCACAATTAAATCAAAATCCAAAAGAATTACCTGCAAAGAATTACCTGCTATTTTTTATACCATTCAGTATTGTATAGTACCTTCCAGCTTCATGTTTGAGGGTAGCGAAAGAAATGCGTTAAGGTATTGATCAGGGTTTGCTCAGATAAGATATATTGCGCAAATTGGGAAAAGGTCCGAGAAGATTATTCACCTGGACGAGAAAGCTTTAAAGCAAGAGTTGAATGAATTCGTACAGCACAGCACGGAGTAAACACCCAATAACCTGCTTGGAATAGGAAGCGCAATTCAAAATTCTCCTGGCATACCTTAGAGAGCTGAGTTCCCAGATAATTATATATTATCCCTCAGTGTGCATGTGCATGGGTTTTTCATCATAAACCAGAATATAAGGCTATAAATCTGTCAGTTGAGAGGGTGAGCGCATGCAAATCCATGTTTTTAGTTTTAAGAGATGGAAAGAAGCGTCCATGGTCGCTTTGCTTCTGTTACTGTCGTTTATTTACGGTTCCCTGGTCGACAATGCGGCAATCGAGGCGATAGCGCCGAGCCAGCGCGAATTGCCGGTGTACAGCGTGGAAACGGACAAAAAAGTGGTGGCGCTCACGATGGATACGGCAAACGGACAGGAAGCGTGGCCCAAAATATTCGAGATTCTTGACCACTACAACGTGAAGGCAACGTTTTTTGTCACGCTGGACTGGGCAAAAAAACATGCCGATATCCTTAAGGAAGCGGTCAAACGGGGCCATGAGGTGGGGAACCACTCGGCCACGCATCCGTATATGTCCAAAATGTCCCGCGACCAGATCGAGAAGGAACTCATGGACACCACCAATTACCTGGAATCGGTGACCGGACAGAGGACCATGCTGTTCAGGCCGCCCTATGGCGATTACAGTTCACAGATGGTGAAAACATGCAGGGAATGCGGCTTCCAGGTCATACAATGGGATGTGGACTCCATTGACTGGCAGGACCCCTCGGTGGATGTTATTGTGCAGCGCATAAACAAAAACGTACGGAACGGATCGATCCTGCTTTTCCATACCAACGCCTCGCAGATTACCGAGTCGCTGCCGGCGGTGATTGAGAGCCTGAAAGAGAAAGGGTACGGGTTTGTCAAAACGTCAGAACTGGTACTCTATAAGGACTATACCATCGACCACACGGGGCGCCAGTTTCCGCTCGCCAAGGATGAAGGTATAAAAAACACGCCGAGTGAATAGGTATGAAGCAGCCCGTTTATTTTGTAGGCTACGCGGAGGGTATCATGCAAAACAGCCCCACCCAGAATAATAACTGCTGCTTCATAAGCGGCCTCGTCTGCTCGCCGCCCATGCCCAGCCACAGCATATACGGGGAAGGGTTTTACCGGATGGAAATGGAGGTCCCCCGCCTGAGCAGGCAGGTGGATGTGCTTCCGGTTACGGTATCCGAACGCCTGCTGGGTATGAACATGAACCCGTACGGCAAGATGATTACGGTGGAAGGGCAGCTGCGTTCGTACAACAAGATGGTTGACGGACGCAGCCGCCTGATCATTTCGGTATTTGCGCGTTCTCTGTACCGGATAGACCACTTTCCCGAGGACCCCAACCGCATCATGCTGGAGGGGTATGTATGCAAGCCCCCCATATACAGGACAACGCCCTTTCACAGGGAGATAACCGATATGCTCCTTGCCGTCAACCGCGCGTATGAAAAGTCGGACTATATCCCGTGCATCTGCTGGGGGCATAACGCGAGGATATCGGGGCAGATTCCGGTGGGCACCAGGGTATGCGTGAACGGCCGCATACAGAGCAGGGACTACGACAAGCAGCTCGAAAACGGGGAGATACAAAAAAGGCGCGTATACGAAGTATCCGTCAGGCGCATGGCGATAGTGGAAGAACCGTAATCTATTTGATTCAGCGCTATGATGTGTTAAAATGGGCATAGCGTAAAAGTAACGGCCAAAACACCAAACACGGAGGAATGGAGTATGCGCTATGAGTCCAGGCTCCTTTCGGAGCAGGCGGACAAGCTTTTTGCCGGCGTCCTGAAGCTCAAAACGGTGGAGGAATGCTACCGGTTTTTTGACGACCTGTGCACTATCAAGGAGGTGCAGGCCATGTCGCAGCGTTTTACTGTCGCAAGGCAGCTCGAAGCTGGCGTGACCTATCAGGAGATCGCGCAGAAGACGGGCGCCAGCACGGCCACGATCAGCCGCGTGAACCGCTGCCTGCATTACGGAGCAGGAGGGTACAGACTGGTGTTGGAAAGGCTGCAAAACAGTGATGACAGGCTTTGATACCCTCAACGATGTCCAGCGCAAGGCAGTTTTGCACACGCAGGGCCCCTGCCTGATCTTCGCGGGGGCGGGTTCCGGGAAAACGCGCGTATTGACGCACCGGATCGCGCACATTATTCAAAACGAAGACGTGCTGCCAGCCAACATCCTTGCGCTCACATTCACGAATAAGGCGGCGCGCGAGATGAAAAGCCGCATAGAAACGCTTATCGCAAGCGGCACGGCAGGGATGTTCGTGGGGACGTTCCACAGCCTGTGCGCCTTTTTCCTTCGCGCGGACGGCGGCAGCATCGGCATCGGCGGCAATTTCACCATCTTTGATACGGCGGACCAGAACCAGCTCATCTCGGAGTGCATGAAGCGCCTGAACATAGACGAAAAACAGCTCCCCAAACGCTTTTTCAGGGCAAAGATATCCGAGGCCAAAAACCTCGCCCTGTACCCGGACGCGTATGCGCGCGAATTCGGCCTGAACGCAAACGACCCCGTGTTCCAGGTGTACAAACGGTACGAGGCGCGCCTGAAGGAGTGCGCGGCGCTGGATTTCGACGACCTTTTGCTGCGGGCCGTGGAACTGCTGGAAAATTCAAAGGAAACGCTGGGAAAATATCAGGAGCGCTTTACCTACATCCATGTGGACGAGTATCAGGACACCAATGCGGCGCAGTACAGGCTTTTAAAGCTTCTTGCGGCGCGCCACAGGAACCTGTGCGTGGTCGGCGACGACGACCAGAGCATCTACAGCTGGCGCGGCGCGGACATCACAAATATATTGAACTTTGAAAAGGACTACCCCGACGCGGCGGTGTTCTATCTGGAGCAGAACTACCGCTCGACCGAGCATATATTACAAACCGCAAATGCGGTAATCGCCAACAATCCCGCGCGCAAGCAGAAGAAGCTCTGGTCCAGGCTGGGACGCGGCGAGCGCGTGAAGGTGTTCACGGCAAGCGATGAGTACGACGAGGCGCAGTTCGTGGCAAACGAGATCATGCGCCTGCATGACACGGAGTATATCCCGCTTGAAAACATGGCCGTGCTGTACCGCACTAATGCGCAGTCGCGTGTGTTCGAGGAAAAATTCATGCGCTATTCCCTGCCGTACCGGATATACGGCGGCCTGAAGTTCTACGACCGGCGCGAGATCAAGGACCTGGTGGCGTACCTGCGCATCCTGGCGAACCCGCGCGACGACGTGAGCCTTTTGCGCATCATCAACACGCCGCGCCGCGGCATCGGGAACACCACGGTCCAGAAGCTGGCGGCCGAAGCGGTTTTAAAGGGCGAATCCATCATGGATATCCTGATGGACCTTGATGCGTCGGATTTGGATGCGCGCACGCGCAAAAAGCTGGAAGCGTTCTGCGCCCTCATTTCACGGTTCATCGCCCTTTCGCAGGTGATGCCGCCTTCCGGCCTGATCGAGGCCATCATAGACGAAACCGGATACGCGGAGCATCTTGAAAGCGAACACGACGAGAACGTACAGAGCAGGCTCGAAAACCTGGACGAGTTCATCGCGTCGGTGGCCGAATACGAACAGAACGCGCAGGAGGTTTCGCTGCACGGGTTTTTGGAAACGGTCTCGCTTTCGTCGGATATGGATGAGGAGAAACAAAAAAGCCGCAGCGCTGTAACGCTGATGACGCTGCACAGCGCAAAAGGCCTCGAATTTGAAGTGGTGTTCCTTGTGGGCTTGGAGGACAACCTTTTCCCGCACGCCTCGGCGCAGGTCGAGCCGGGTGAGCTTGAAGAAGAACGGCGGCTTTGCTATGTGGGCATTACGCGGGCGCAGCGCAGGCTCTATCTCTCGCACGCGCTGGAGCGCCGCTCGCGGCACGAGAAGATGCGCTGCCGCGTGTCGCGGTTCATATCCGAGATGCCCAGGGACAGCTTGTATATCCTAAAGCCCCATTTATTTTCACGCCAAGCGGGCATGCTACAGGAGGACGAGGGAAACAGGCCCTGGAACCCGCCGCTCAAACACGAAAGGCAAAGGGTTGCCATTGAACCGAAAAGGGTTTCCTACAGCGTTGCCGACAGGGTGGAGCATGACCGTTTCGGCCGCGGAACGGTGGTGCGCGTGGACGGGCAGGGCGAGAACGCGACACTGACCGTAGCGTTTGAGGGGCAGGGGATCAAAAAACTGTCCGTTGCTTATGCCCCGCTACGCAGGCTGGAGGTGAACGCGCATGGATGAACGCGCACGCATGGATGAACTCATCGGATTGGTTTCAAAATACGCGCACGCCTATTACGTGCTGGATGACCCGCTGGTGTCCGACGCGGAATACGACGCGCTTTTTGATGAGCTTGCCGAGTTGGAGCAGAAGCTGGGCGTGGTGCTGCCCGAGTCGCCGACACAGCGCGTCGGCGGCACGGTGCTCGAGAGCTTTGAAAAGCACACGCATTTAAGGCGGCTTTTCAGCCTGGAAAAGTGCAAGGATACGCAGAGCCTTTACCAGTGGGACGCGCGGCTCAAAAACCTGCTCGGGACAGATAAGCCCATCGAATATGTGCTCGAATACAAGTTCGACGGGCTTACGATAAACCTGACCTATGAAAACGGCACACTGGTCACCGCGGCCACGCGCGGCAACGGCGTGACCGGCGAGGTTATCACCGCGCAGGTGCGGACCATCCATTCGGTACCCCTGACCGTTCCGTTCAGGGGGCGCATGGAGGTTCAGGGCGAGGGCATGATGCGGCTGTCTGTGCTGCACGAATACAACAGAACGGCCACCGTGCCCCTGAAAAACGCGCGCAACGGCGCAGCGGGCGCGCTAAGGAACCTGGACGTGGGCGAAGCGGCGCGCAGGCGGCTGGACGCCTTTTTCTACAGCGTCGGGTATATCGAGGGGCATGCGTTCCATACGCACATGGAAATGCTGGATTTCTTAAAAGAAAACGGGTTTCCGGTGAGCACGTACGCCAAACGCCTGCAGGGAATGGATGAGGCCGCTGGGCATCTTGAGGAAATCGACGCCGCGCGTGATGCGCTGGACTACCTGATCGACGGCGCGGTCATCAAGGTCAACGATTATGCGCTCCGCGATGTGCTGGGGTACACCGGCCGCGTACCGCGCTGGGCCATGGCATACAAGTTCAGGGCGCAGGAGCGGACTACCAGGGTAAAGGATATTATCTGGCAGGTGGGGCGCACGGGGAAGCTCACGCCGCTCGCGCTGGTGGAACCCGTTGAACTGGGCGGCGCGACGGTCAAGCGCGCAACGCTCAACAACTGGGGCGACATACAGCGAAAAGGCGTAAAGATCGGTTCCACGGTGTGGATACGCCGCTCCAACGACGTGATCCCCGAGATTATGGGAACGGTGGAGGACGGCGCACCGACAACGCGGGTACAAAGACCCGAAGCCTGCCCTTCCTGCAAATCACAGGTGGTGGAGCGCGGCGCGCATCTTTTCTGCCCGAATACGGCCGGTTGCCGCGAGCAGGTGGTGGGCGCACTCGTGCATTTTGCCTCGCGGGACGCTATGGATATCGAAACGTTCAACGAAAAGACGGCGGGGCAGCTGTACGATGCGCTGGGCGTCAGGGACGTATCCGGCCTATACGCGCTGCAAAAAGAAGACCTGACGGCTTTGCCGGGGTTTGCCGGAAAGAAGGCCGAAAAGCTGATAAAGGCTATTGAAAAAAGCCGGTCATGCGAGCTTTATCGGTTTGTGTACGCGCTGGGCATCCCCAACGTGGGCATCCGCACCGCGCAGGACCTTGCCGGCGCGTTCAGGACGCTGCACGCGCTACGGGAAGCATCGCGGGAAGAACTGATGCAGGTAAAGGAAGTGGGCGCGGTGGTGGCGCAGTCCATCACGGATTATTTTGCAAACGCACAAAACCGGCTGATTTTAGAGCGGCTACTGGCCGCGGGCGTCAATCCTGCGCCGGATAGGAGGCCGGAGAAAAGCGGCGTATTCGAGGGCAAAACGTTTGTGTTTACGGGGACGCTCCCCGGCCTGGAACGGCGCGAGGCCCAGAGAATAGTGGAGGGCCTGGGCGGCAAGGTGTCGGGTTCGGTATCCAGGAAGACCGACTATGTTGTCGCCGGAGAAGCCGCGGGGTCCAAGCTGATAAGGGCGCAGGAACTGGGGATAACCGTCCTTGATGAAGCGGGATTTTTAGCGCTGAGCGGACAAAAGCGAACATGAACCGACAATAATATGCATATTCC